>NZ_AWXA01000037.1:0-133683 GCF_000478965.1 Megasphaera vaginalis (ex Srinivasan et al. 2021) | reverse complement strand
CTTTTTTATACATGTAAATATGGACAGCGATGCTATATTACTTAATGTTCTGGCATCAACAAAATGAGTATTTATTTAATTCCCAATAGTGTTAACATTAGCCATGGTGATGCATAATATACCATGTATTGCACGCCCGTATGCACGCCGAAGAAACGATTCAGAATACCGCCGAAAATGGCAATCGTTACGGCGATGGCAATGCCGACGATCCCGGCTTCAAAGTAAGAAATAACTACAATTAAGCCGGAAAACATACTGATAATCGCTTCTTGACTGACGTGCTTTAATACCCATGCGCTTGCCGTTCGGGCATAGTTCATAGAGAACGGATAAGCAACAAAAAAGGCAACAATCAGTCCAATATAACCAAAAATCAGAAAGTCCGCTGCAGTCATATAGTTGTGCAAGTTATGAACAGGCTGGGCAGTAAATACGGGAGGCACATTAAATAGTGGGGCCGCTGGACCCAGTCCAACGGGACTGAGAGGAATTCCGAACGCCAACAGGGGAATAATCGTTTCGGCAATGTATGTCGCTTCCGTTGTGCCATTCATTACTGCTAACGTAGAAGTCATTCGCTGATATAGGCCTTTGATGCGAGTCCCGACAAACTCACCCATCATGACAGTCATTCCGACAGGACTGAACGTAAAGGTAAGAGCGGCGACTCCGGCAGTCATTGCATTATATAAAAGTTGGTGTTTTGAAAGTATCTTAACGGGATTAGGAAAATAGCCCTTCCACGTTTTTAATTCCGGAGCGAGCCAAAATTCACGGGCAGACTCCCTTTTTAATAAATGGCGTGATCCAGGTGAAAGAACCGTTATCAGATCGGCAAACATTGGACCGATTGCGATTCCCAAGAACATACTGATAAATACACCGTGACCAATGCTGGCAATAGCCATTTTATTCAGGCCCTGGACGAAAAAAGCGAAGGGCAGCAATACAAACAGGCTGGCCCATTTACCGCCGGAGGTGTAGGCAATAATGATTGAGGCAATTGTAAATACAACTGGAGCCCAACTTTTGACGATGTCAGCAAATGGTGCAAGTAGAGAAGCAAATCCTACACTGACCGGTAATGCAAGAAATGCTGCAATAATACCACCGGAAATCATTTTACGCAAAGCCATGTGCGGGACACCGAGCTTTCTCAATACTGCGGCATCTTCCAGCATCGGAACTGCCATCGTGTCGCCAGGTACTCCCATGAGGGCCGTTGGAATCGCATGAATCATGTGTTTGGAGATGGCAGCTCCCATAAACCACGAGAAAACAGCAACAGGAGGGACTCCTAAAAGGACAATCAAAAGAGTTAAAGGAGCAATTGTAGAAGTTTCGTCTGTTCCGGAAATCAAGCCGACTCCGGAAAAAATAATGCCTCCGGCCAATGCCATGAAAACTGCCCAGATCAAATCATTAAAGACAATCCCATCCATTACTTTCCACCTCCCTCAACGATTTGATTACTGGCTTCATTCGTTGCGCTTTGTCCTGCGAATAATTCATATAACTTTAGATCTTTCATTTCTTGTAAAACTTTTTTATCTACGTATTTTAATTCGTCCTTTTCTTTTGCAGGGTCTATTTGTAATTCTTGCAAAACACGATCACGATCTTCTGCGGAAAACTCTTCTTCGTTTAATGATCGTTTAGGCTTAAACAAATTGGCACAAACGACGGCTGACAATACACACCCGCCGATCCCGAAAAGTAATGAATAGGCCGAAATCAATTTGTTGTCCAAGTTAGGAAACTGCATGCCTATGAGATAACTTGCGCCCAAGTAGCAACTCAAGCTAATGGCAATTCCAATTAGGATCCCTTTACTTAAATCGTGCAGATTTACAGTGTCTCCCCATATATCTGCTAATGGTTCCTGTCTCATAGCGGGATAACCTCCTTAGGTCATTTGTGTAATCAGCTCTTTCGCATACTCAACGTTTATATTTTTTTCTGCAATCATCTGGGCTACTACTTTTTCAAGAACGTCTCCCTTTGCTCCTGCTACGGTAGCGACGTTTCGGGCATGAAGTTTCATGTGCCCCTTTTGAATTCCGTCTGTAGCCAAAGCTCGCATGGCTGCGAAATTTTGGGCCAATCCGACAGCAGCGATAATGCGGGCAAGTTCTTCCGCTGTTTTTACCCCCAGTATTTTAATAGCAACTTGTGTCCCGGGATGGATTTTGGTGGCGCCGCCGACTAATCCTACCATCATCGGTAGCTCAATAGAACCTGTCAAGTTGCCGTTTATATCTTTTTCCCAACGGGTCATGGAGGTGTATTTTCCGTATTTATAATACATGTACGAGTGTGCGGCCGCTTCCATTCCTCTCCAGTCATTTCCTGTAGCAACGACAACCGGATCCATTCCATTCATTATCCCTTTATTACTCGTTGCTGCACGAAATGGATCTGCCTCGGCGAATGCATATGCGGCTATTATACCGTTGACAACGTCTTCTCCGCCGATAACTTCTTTATCGAATGTTGCCGTTGCTCGTGCCAGTCGATAGATCGCCAGGTTTGAAAGAATTCTGAGTTTTACAGTGCCTCCGGTTATCTGTTCAATAAGCGGTGCTACGGCTTCGGCCATCGTGTTTACCGCGTTAGCTCCCATTGCATCTCCGGTATCGACAATCAAATGAACGACAACCATTGGGCCAATAATTGAATCAACGACACGGACGTTGATATCTTTAGCACCTCCGGTAATTTTGACGAGTACAGGATCTTTTTTATTTGCAATAGAAAGGATTTCTTCTTTATGGTGTAATATTTCCTGGCAGGCGAAATAGGGATTAGAGATATCCACGACCTGGACCTGTGCAATCATAATATTACCTGTATAACTGGTATGGAAACCGCCTCTGCTTCGTGCCATTTTTGCGGCATTGGATGCGGCGGCAACAATAGAGGCTTCTTCTACAACCATGGGAATAACTTTTTCCTGCCCGTCAATAACAAAATTCATAGCGATACCCATCGGCAATTGGTAAGTGCCAATTACATTTTCGATACAATGATCGGCAACTTCATTCGGTAATGCGCCCGGTTTTACAATACGGTCGAGTTCTTCTGAAGATAAGCTTGCAAATTCAGCAACTTCTTGTGCTCTTTTTTCTAATGTAAGTTTATGGAATCCGGAATATTGATTTGTTTTCATGATAAATTCATCCTTTCTGTGGGCTGTAATGTTCGTAGTTTAATTAGGTATCAAGTTCAATTTCCATGCGAAGCAATGCGGCTTCCATGCACTTGCCCAACGTGTCGAGACGCAGTGAGCGAGTGGCGCCGCCGTCCAGAGCATGGTGCATGACGAAGTTAAAGCCGTCGAGTTGGGGCAATTCGTATCGCGTGACATCGCCGAATACCAGTCCTTCAAAATGGCGGCGGACGCGATCGGCCGTCAATTGTTGTTCCATTGCTGCATAATATTCCGGTTTGCGGGCGTAGATGCAGATGTTTGACGTATCGCTTTTATCTCCGCAGCGTCCATGGGCAATATCTTTTAATTGTACTTTCATTATTTTAAACCTCCTCAACATAAGTGGTTAATGTAATCACGTCACGAGGAATCAATGTGGGCCAGAGAGCAAATACTTCGCTCGGGCGAGTACGGCCGCCGAAGAAGCAACCTTGTGCAGGGCCGTTTAAATTGCTGACGGCGGCAACTTCCGGCGTCAATTTTAATCCTTCCGCTTTGGTTTCCGTCATAATGGCATACCGGAGAACGACTTCGTTCAGGTCTGCGTTGAGTTCCGGCGCGAGCGGGCCGTGTAAGGCGTTGACGCCAAGGTAGCTGATGTTTTTACGGACGATCTGGGCGTTTTTCATGGCCAACCGTTTGTCAAGGATATCTGCGGCCAGTTTCGCTTTGTCGAGTGCGCGGGGCCAGGAATACGGCAGGTAGGCCACATTACGGTATCCTTCCAGATAGCCGACGCACAGCTTCAAGGTGTCGGGAGCCGGGGTGCCGGTTACGCCTTTGACGGCAACGTGGTCTTTTTCGATTTCTTCCAGGGTAATGCGACTGAAATCGGCGATGACGTCGGGCGTGATATATTGAGACGGGTCGTGAATTTCATACATGAGTTGTTCTTTTACCGACTGCGGAGTAACGAGACCGCCCGTGTTTTTTGTTTTTGTCAGGACGAGGCTGCCCTTTTCGCTGACTTCTGCAATGGGATAGCCCAGATTTTCCGGACTCGGTACGTGTTCCCAGTCGTAATCGTAATTGCCGCCTGTGGCCTGGGCTCCGCATTCGCACAGATGGCCCGCCAGAATGCCGGTGGCTTTGGCTGTCCAGTCGTCGAGGTTCCAGCCGAATTCATGGATGAGCGGCGCTTCAAACATGGCGGTGTCCGTCGATCTGCCGAGAATGATGATGTCGGCGCCGTCTTGCAGGCATTTGACGATTGGTTCTACGCCGTAATATACGTTGGCGTTTACCATGTTCGGGAGAATGCGGTCAATATCTTCGCCCGTATCCATATGCTTCATCGTAATCCCCTTGGCCCGCAGTTCGGGGATAAGTTCGCGGACATCGTCGCCGAGAACGTAGCCGACTTTTAAGTGGTAATTTCCGTTTTTAATGACTTCTTTTACTTTTTCGACACAGGCTTTTACATTCATACCGCCGGCATTGGTGATGACTTTCGTTCCTTTTTCGGCAATATACGGAAGCATGCCTTCGAGCGCTTTGATGAAGTCGCGGGCATAACCGGCTTCAGGCCGTTTTTCTTGTTGGCGCCGCATAATGGATAATGTCAATTCTGCCAGGTAATCACAGCAGATGTAGTCCAGGTTGTCCTGCTTAGCCATGGCAATAGGAGCGTCGCTCAAGTCGCCCCAGAACCCTTGGCCGCCGCCTATTCGGATTGTTTTCATACGTATTGACCTCTTTTCTGAATACAATTTGTGAATACGATCATTTACTTGTTTTACAAGCAATGTGATACAACAGAGCATAAGAAATTATCGTACCAATATTGATGTAAAAGATAAAAACGGCTTAATGAAGCGATTTTAATACAGTTAAAGAGAATGAAAACAATAAATAAAAAACACTGTTGTATACTTTAAAGGTGTATACAACAGTGGGAATAATATACAAAGTAAACAGCTTTGTTTACTTTGTATATTATCATTGTGAAATTCCGTACATTTTTATTTTTTTATAAAAGGTTCTGCGGCTGATGCCGAGTAAGGCCATGGCTTTCGTTTTATTTCCCTTTGTTTGTTGCAATGCCTGAAGAATTTTTTCTTTTTCCACGTCTCTGATTTCGTCTTTCAGCTGGCCCTGCAGGCGAACGGGAGACCGCTTTTTTTCGGAAGTAGCGGCGCCGCTTACCGTATCTATACGATGAAACTCTTCCGGCAAATGGCGGGGCTGTATTTCCGTTTCCGTGCATACGATAACGGCATATTCAATGCAGCTTTCCAATTGACGGACGTTGCCGAACCAGGAACCGCTTCGCAAGACCTGGCAGGTATCTGACGAAAGGGAGAGTTTTTTATGATATTTATCGGCGAATTTTTTCAGAAAGAAATTCGCTAAAAGCAGGATATCGTTGCCGCGCTTTCGCAGCGGAGGAATGACGATTTTAAATGTGTTCAGTCGGAAATACAAATCTTCCCGGAACGTTCCGGCTTCAACCATTTTTTGCAGGTTGCGGTTGGTGGCGGCAATGACGCGGACGTCGACCTTTTGAATCTTATCGGAACCGATTTTTTGGATTTCTCCGGACTGGAGTACTCTTAGGAGTTTGGATTGCATAAATAAAGGCATTTCTCCGATTTCATCGAGGAAGATGGTACCGCCGTTTGCCAGTTCAAATTTTCCTGCTTTACCGCCCTTAATAGCGCCGGTGAACGAGCCGGATGTATAACCGAACAGCTCGCTCTCAATGAGCGTGTCGGGAATGGCGGAGCAGTTCATGCTGATGAATGGCTGTTTGCGACCGCCGCTGCAAACGCGGACGGCATTTACAAAAACTTCCTTTCCGGCGCCGCTTTCGCCTTCAATTAATACCGTTGCATCCGTGGGGGCCACGATTTCAGCCATTTTCAAGCAACGTATGAACTGCGGGTCCTGTCCGATAATATAGGAATAGGCCGCCGGCAGCTTACTGTTTTCGCCGGCAGCCGATTTGAAAATGGACTGACTGAGATTACGCGTCGTAATCAATTCCTGACGGGCGAGAGAAATATCGGTAATATCTTTAAATACGGAAACGGCGCCGATAAATTTGTTTTCCTGAAAAACAGGCGTAATATTGACGGTTACTTTTTTTCCGCGTGATTTTATTTCGACGCATTGGTGTAGCCGCGGCTGATAGTCTTTCAGCGTATGTAAAATGAGGGCGTCCGGTTCTATCTCCGCCATCCGTTTGCATTGGACCTGTTCTTTTTTTACGCGAAGAATCTTGGTATAGGCGTCGTTCACGTAGATAATGCGGGAATCCGTATCAATGATCACGACGCCTTCCGTGACGGTATCCATGGCTGCAAAAAACATTGCAGACGGTATAGGGGGATTGGCAGCTGTTTCGATCATCATCATCACCTCTTTTCCTATATTGTACATGTTTTTTATCGGAAAGGTAGTCTTTGTATTAAAAATATGGCGGTTTTGCGCAGCTGCGATTGTGCGCCCTTTTCGACGCGGCGCAGTCCGGCCGGCGGTGATTCGCCCGCTTTTTCCATCAAAAAAAATCGATTCCGGCCATCCGGAATCGATTTTAAAAAGCTGTTTCGATAGGCTCGTTTCGTTGTAAGGTTATAAAATGACGTTCTGCTGTTTACCGGCCAGGAAGGTATGAATATTATCGAAGACAATTACGGCGCGTTTTTCCATGGATTCCTTCGTGGCGAAAGCGACGTGCGGCGTGACGATCGTATTTTTGGCGTGGAGCAGCGGATGGTTTGTATCCAAGGGCGGTTCCGTTTCAAAAACGTCGATGCCGGCGCCGGCGATTTTGCCGCTGTTCAAGGCGTCCGCTAAAGCCTGGGAATCGACGACGGGACCGCGGGCTTCGTTGACGAGAAACGCCGTCGGTTTCATGCAGCCGATCGTTTCGGCGTTGATCAGGCCGCGGGATTTATCCGTTACGGGGCAGTGGAGAGAAACGATGTCGGACTGGGAGAGCATGTCTTTCAGCGGCATGTATTTGATCAGATCCGTATCCGCCTTGTTGGAGAAACCGTTATAGGCGATAACCTTGGCGCCGAAGGCGTGCACGAGCTCGGCGACTTTTGTGCCGATGGCGCCGGTACCGATGATGCCGACTGTCTTGCCTTCCAGCTCACTGCCGATGAAGCCGGCTTTGGTGCCGCCGGCGCGGCAGGCTGCTTCGACTTGCGGCACATAACGGAGCAGATCAAGGATCATGGCCAGCGTCAGCTCGGCAACGGCGACGGTAGAATAACCGGAAGCGTTGCTGACCTTGATGCCTCTGGCTTTGGCGGCGTCAAGCGCCACGTGGTCGACGCCGGTGAAAGCGACGTTGATGTATTTCAGATTCGGGCAGGCGTTGATGACATCCGCTTTTAACGGCATGTTGGCGATCATCAGGATGTCGGCGTCCTTGGCTTCCTCGATTTGCACGGCTATGTCGTCAGTTCGTTCATAAGCGGTAAACTCATGACCGCCCGCCGTCAACGCCTGGACATACGAATCGAGTAACTCTTGCGTGATTCCGAGAGATTCGAGCAATACAATTTTCATGGATATCGTCTCCTTTTCGTAATGTATATGTATTATTATACGTATCTTTGTTGCGGAAGTAAATGAAAATCAGCGGGCGAAAAAGGCTTTCGTAAAAGCGCCGTCCTGACTGTTGCCGATGAGATACAGGTCGCTGTTCATTTGCCGCAGCGCAGTCATTTCTTCGTCAGTTAAAGAAATGTCGAAAAGGTCTTTGTTCGCCAACAGCCGCTCACGGCGCATCGACTTGGGGACGACGGAAATCCCGTCTTGCGTGAAGAACCGGAGCGCGATCTGCTGCGGCGTCTTGCCGTACTTTTCACTTATAGCCGTGATCGCGGGAGCCGTGAACATCGTCGGGTCCTTAAATCGGCCGAAGGGTGAATAGGCCTGGTGCGCAATGCCGCGTTCCCGCAGCAGCGCGTGGAGCGACGGATATTGGCAGCGCAGATGTGTCTCCACCTGATCCACTGCCGGAGCGACATCGTTGAATTCCAACAGATCCAGCAGCTGGCTTTCCATGAAATTTGACACGCCGATGGCGCGGACCGTGCCTGCCTGATAAAGTTTTTCCAGCGTGCGCCACGCATTGTATATATTGCCGTAAGGCCAATGGAGCAAGAGCAGATCGAGGTAATCGGTGCCGAGCTTTCGCAGAGAAGCTTCGACACTTTTTTCGCAGTCCGGCGATTCAAAAGAACGGTACCAGATTTTTGTCGTCAAAAACAACTCATGCCGATCGACGCCGCTGCGCTTGACGGCCTTGCCGACGATTTCTTCGTTGCCGTAAGCCTGCGCCGTGTCGAGCAGGCGGTAACCGCAGTGAATGGCGTCGATAATATTCGCTTCGCCTGCCGCCGCGTCGTCGATCTTAAACGTTCCCAAGCCGACAAGGGGCATGACGACGCCATTATATAACGTAATTGTTTCCATATGGAATCCCTCCTTAACAATTATTGTACTGCAAAGTCCGGGCGGCGGGAAGGAGAAACGGTGACGGGGACAGGCGGACAGGTGAAGCGGCGCCGCGCTATTCCCTTTCCTAGCGCCGGCACTATCTGGTATAGTATAGTAAAGATGATTTATCGGACTCCCGCCGCGTCGGCGGGAACGGTAAGGCATTGACGTATTGGAAACGACAGGAGGGTTACACGATGATTTGCAAACATTGCGGCGCGGAAATGCGCGATGACAGCCGCTTTTGTCCTCAATGCGGTGAAACCGTTTCCGGCGCGGCGCCGGACGTTCCGGCCGGACCGGAGTCGACATTTACCGGCACCTATCTGGCCTGCGCCGGGTATATGCTGCTGCTGACAGTTGCCGGCGCCGTCACCTTCGGTATCGCCACGCCGTGGGTCTGGGCCGCGTATCTACGTTGGCGAAACCGCCACACCTTTATTCAGGGACGACAGCTTTTCTTTGATGGTACAGGGTGGGAACTTTTTTGGCGCAGTCTGCTGTGGATTGTTCTGACCTGCGTCACTTTCGGACTCTTCCTGCTCATCGTCTATGTGTCCTATGAACGCTGGCGAGTCAGCCATACGTATTTTGCTTCCCGGGAAGGAGAAAAGACGGAATGACATTGGTCATTCCGCCTTTTGACGGGACGGGCCGGATACGATCCGCAGTGTTTTCAAGCATTATCAGTCACGTGTTGTGACAGATACGGTGGCGCGTTTTCCGGTAACGGATGTGATGCGGATACGTCTCTATTGAAGGAGGATAGGTAATGGTGGAAATGAAAGGAACCTGGCGGAAAGAGGAACTGAACGTAACGCTGTCGATGTTGCCGGTTATTTTTGACGGGCCCCTGTTGTATCGACATGGGACGTCGTTCCCGCGATACCGTTTGTCCATGGATATCTTGTTGCCGCAGGTGGAAATACCGTTGCCTGCTGTTGTCTTTATCCCCGGTGGCGGCTTCATGGAAGCGGACAGAAGTCATTTTTTGCAGCAGCGACTAGCTATTGCCGCCGCCGGATTTGTTGTGGCGGCCATTGATTATCGCCTAATTCCGACAGGGACGTATGCAGAAGGAGTTAGCGATGTCAAGGCGGCCGTGCGGTATTTGCGGGCTCATGCCGCCGCCTTTCATATCGATTCGGCGCGCATTGCCCTGATGGGGGATTCGGCAGGCGGGTATCTGGCGGCGCTGGCCGGAGCATCCAATGGAACGACGCTGTTTGATAACGGTGATGATCTCGATCAGAAGAGTGACGTCCAGGCTGTCGTCGATTTATACGGTTTATCGGACTTGACACGGATTGACGCCGATTACAGTCCTGCTATCAGGGCGCAACACGATAGAGAATTGTCGGCGCAGTCTCTGTATGTTAACGGCATTACGTTTGCCCGGCACAGCGGCGCGGCGCTCAGTTCGACGGCGGCTGCCGCTGCAGCAGCGAACCCGCTGACATATATTTCGTCGCAAACGCCGCCATTTCTGCTTATGCACGGCACAGACGACCGTCTCGTATCACCGAGTCAGACGGCCTTGCTTTACGAGGCGCTGCGGCGCAACGGTGTGGCAGCAACGTATTACGCTGTCCCTCATGCCGGTCATCGCTCGACCCACTGGTACCAGCCGCAGATCACGGAACGGATCATTGCCTTCTTGCAGAAGCATCTGGGCAGTTTTGCTCTTCGCGGTCAATGAGCACGCATGGTATAATGATGGAAAAACGACGGAGAGGAGACGAGTCGGTATGAAGGGAATACGGATTGGGCTGTTCATGGCGGCGCTGGCGTGTCTTGCCGCCGGTATCAGCCGCGGCGAGATGACGGCGGTATGGCAGAAGGCCGCCACTGTCTGTCTGGAGTGTATCGGCCTTGGATAAGCGAACTGCCGTGCAGGGCCTCTGGTCCGCCGTGACGAACGGAAATTGGGACGGTTTCCTGCAGGGAAGCGTTTATCCCGGCCCCTTGAAATCGTTCTGCCTGCCCGGCCTGAATTGCTATTCCTGCCCCGGTGCTTTGGGCGCCTGTCCCGTCGGCGCCCTGCAAAGCGCTTGCAGCGGCGTGGTCCTGCGTATTCCGTTCTACGTCGTCGGCACGCTGCTTCTCGCTGCGCTGCTTTGCGGCCGCTTTATCTGCGGCTGGTTTTGCCCGTTCGGGTTTGTGCAGGAGCTTTTGTATCGGTTGCCGGGCAAAAAGCTGCGCAAATCGCCGCGTCTGCGACGGCTGACGTACGGAAAATACGGAATGGCGGCTTTCGTGGCAGCCGTACCGCTCTTGCTGTTTGGCCTTACCGGCATTGGCGAACCGGCTTTCTGCAAATATCTTTGCCCGGCCGGGACGCTGGAGGCGGCGGTGCCTCTTTTGGCCGTCAGTGAACGGCTGCGTGCCGCCGCCGGCTGGTTGACGGCAGGGAAGTTTTTGCTATTGGCGCTGTTGTTGTTGGCGGCAGTGCCGGTTTACCGTCCGTTTTGCCGTTTTTTCTGCCCCCTTGGCGCCTTTTACGGCTTTTTCAACAAGACGGCGTTGTTCGGTATTGCCGTCAAGGAGACGGCATGTACGCACTGCGGCGCTTGTGCGCGCCGTTGTCCGATGGATGTGCGCCGCGCCGGCGACAGGGAGTGTATTTCCTGCGGCGCCTGCCGCCGCGTTTGTCCGTCCGGAGCGATTGCCTTTAAACGACCCTTTCCATTCTCTCTGAAGGAGGATTGTTCTCTATGTTCAAACAAGGATTCTTGATCGGCCTGCTGCTTTGCTGCGCCCTTGTCTTTGCCGGTTGCGGCGGTGCGGAAACGGCGGCGCGGTCTGACGGAAACACCGTCGAACAGCAGTTGTCGCTGAAGGCGGGAATGACGGCGCCGGATCTCGCGCTGACGTCTTTCGGCGGGCAGGCTGTGCAGCTGGCGACGCTTTATCAGGATAAGCCTGTGTACCTGAACTTTTGGGCCTCGTGGTGCCCGCCTTGCGTGCGGGAGCTGCCGGATATCGAAAGGGCTTATGAAACATACGGCAAGGACGTTCATTTTGCCGCTGTTGCCATTGATGCGAAGTCGGACGATGCCGCCGCTTTTCTGGAACGGAAGAATTTTACGATGCCCGCTTATTACGCCGCCGGAGAACAGTTGAATCGGGACTATCACGTCGACGCCGTTCCCCTGTCCCTTTTGATTGCCAAAGGCGGTCGCATCGTGGCTGTCCGCATTGGCGCCATGACGGGCAAGGAACTGGCCGAATTCCTGGCGCCGGCGCTGGACAAGTAAAAGCATGCGAAGATGATAGGAGCTGTTTTATATGTATGTACGTTCACAAAAAACGGATATGCTTCACGGCAGCATTTGGGATAAGCTGATCCTCTTTGCGCTGCCGCTGGCGTTGACGGCATTGTTGGAACAGCTCTTTAACGTTGCCGATGTGGCTGTGTTGGGGCAGTTCGTCGGAAAAGAGGCCGTTGCCGCTGTCGGCAATAACTTGGCGCTCATCGCCCTGCTCGTCAATCTCTTTATCGGCTTGGCTCTCGGCAGCAACGTCGTGATCGCCCGTCATCTCGGCGGCCGGCGACCGGACCTCGTCCGTCAGGCCGTGCATACGTCGTGGCTTCTGGCTGTTGCCGCCGGTTTTGTCCTCATGCTCATCGGCCAGCTGATCACGACGCCCGTGCTGACGCTCTTGGCCGTTCCCGGTGAGGTCCGGCCTATGGCGGAAACGTATTTGCGCATTTATCTGCTGTCCCTGCCGTTTATCAGTCTTTACAATTTTGAAGCGGCCATCTTTCGCAGCCGCGGTAATACGCAGTCGCCGCTGGCGGCTTTGCTGGTTTCCGTTGCCGTCAACGGCGTGCTGAATTTCCTTTTCGTCACGATCTTTGCCGACGGCGTTGCCGGCGTGGCCTGGGCGACGGTTTTGGCGATGGCCCTGTCGGCAGGCATCCTGTTTATCTGTCTGCTTCGAGATGACAGCAGTATCCGATTGGAGTGGAAAAAACTGGGCATACAAAAAGCGCTGCTGCAGGACATCGTCCAGATCGGCTGGCCCGCAGCGCTGCAGGGTATGGTCTTTTGCCTTTCCAATATTCTGATTCAGGAGGCCGTAAACAGTCTGGGGCCGGATGTCATGGCGGCATGCAGCATCGGTATTACGATCGAGATGGCCGTATACTGTATCATCGTTTCCTTCGCGCAGGCGAGTACGACGTTTATCAGTCAGAATTTCGGCGCCGGAAAACTGCGCCGCTGCATGGATATCATGACCTGGGCGCTGGCCCTGGATATTTTGTTTACGCTGGCCGTTTGCGGCACGGTGTATTTCTTTTCCCGTCCTCTCGTCGGCCTGTTCAACTCCGATCCGCAGGTGGCGGAGCTGACGATCATGCGGATCAAATGGGTTCTCACCTTGGAATTTATTCAGATCTTCATCGACGTCTTTGCCGGGATTATGCGCGGCTACGGCTATTCTCTGCCGCCGGCCGTGCTGACGATGATCGGCGTCTGCGGCGTCCGTATCACCTGGATTTATACGATTTTCGCTTGGGAACCGACCTATTTTACCTTGATTCTCGCATATCCTGTCAGTTGGACCGTTACGGGGGTGCTGATGACGATTGAATACGGTCGTTTCCGAAAACACCTGATCCGCCGCCGGCATGTGCAGCGGCTGACGTGACCTGACGATACCGCCTTTGGGCATCGGGGACTTTGTCCCCGGTGCTTTTTTTGCGGCAGTGCGCCTTTTCCTCTATCAGGCAGGCTACGAGACCATTGCATCTTCGGAACGGTTCCGTTGTGAGGCGGCGGTATACTGCCGCTGCCGTTGATATTATTTTGTCATATACCTTGCTTTTTGCAGAGCAGGAAGATATATTTATGACGGAATGTGTCTACAATTAGGCGCGTGAGACGGGATGAAAGGGGAAAGAGCATGTTGAATCGGATATTTAAGGTGATTTGGAGTAAGCTCAAAAACAGGTACGTCGTCGTTTCCGAAATGGCGGGGCGTGATGGCAGACAAGGAGCCGGACGGCGCTTATCCGGCAGGCGGCGAGCGGGCCGGATAGCTGCTGTCGCGGCACTGAGCAGTGTGGCGTTTGGCGGAACTGGTCTGGCGATAGATGCTGTTTTTGATAATGTAACCATCAATGGGTGGCTGGTTCTACGGGATAATATCGCAGCGGGCGGCTTACCTGTCACCAAGATTGACATGGGACACGTTACGGCAGAGGTGGGCTTGCGAAGCCATGGCTATTTGGTTGTAGGGGCTGATGATACGCCTACGGGCACGACGTTGGTGGCAGACCGCTCGGCTTCCATCGGCACGAATAATCAGATAGATGGACAGAATTCGCTGGCCGTGGGTGTACTCAATACGGTGAACGGGTATTCGGCCCTTACGTCTGGCTATCAGAATACGGTGTGGTCCTATGGCGGGATCGCTATGGGCCGCAATAACGTATCGGCCGCGTCATATTCCTTTGCCGGCGGGTATATGTCACAGGCCGGAGATCTCAGTGCCTTTGACGTCACGACGCCGGAAGGAAAGGCGGCAATACAAAACAGTACGAAGGGATGGCTCTCCTTTGCCTACGGGTATATGGCTAAAGCCTTAGGTACGGCGTCGACTGCGCTCGGATATAAAACGACTTCTTCCGGGAAATTTGCTTTTTCCGCCGGCGCGATGTCCACGGCGTCCGGTGCAAGCAGTGTCGCATTAGGCGGCGGCAGTCAGGCGGCGGCCGATAATTCCATGGCCGCCTTAGGCGGTACGGTGTCACGGGGGGGAGGGATCGGCTGCAATCGGTAAAGGCGCCCTTGTCAATACGACGGATACTGTTGCCTTAGGCGCGGCGTCTGTCGCGGATCGGTCTTCCGGCGCGACCGGCTGGGCCCCGGCCGTGGCAGGCGATGGCAGCGCCTGGCATTCGACTGCCAACGCCATTGCCGTCGGCAGTGCGAGCACCGATACAACCCGTCAGATTATCGGCGTGGCAGCCGGCAGCGAGGCTACGGATGCCGTCAATGTGGCGCAGCTGCAAGCGCTGGATACGAAGTACGATGCCCAATTGGCGCAAGGCTTTAACGTAAAGAGCGGCGGCGCGACGGCCAACTTGGCTCTCAACGGCACGGCGTCGCCGACGCTGGAGTTCGCCGGCGACGATAATATCAAGGCGTCGCTGAACGGGACGAAGGTTTCGTATTCTTTAAATAAGGCGGGAATTACGAACACGTTGAGCGATACCTTTGCCAAGGTGGACGCAAGCAATCTGACCGATGATAATGTGGCTTCGTGGAAAACCAAACTGGGTGTGACGGAAAGCCAGATCAATAATGCCAGTGCTTGGGACATTTTCGGTAACGGCGCGGACAAAGTGACGACGGTCGCCAAAGGCGGACAGGTAAAATTTGTCGATGGAGAAAACACGACGGCAACAGTCACAAAAGATGCAGAGGGAAAAGCGACGGTGATCTTTGATCTGAAAAACACCATTTCCTTAGGCAAAGACGGAGCTGAAGGGCACATCGGTCTGAACGGCAAAGACGGCCTGACGGATATCCGGACGGGATCAGGCGCTGCCGACGTAAACGGCAAGGTCGGCGAAAGGGCGACCCGCATTCTTTACAAGGACCCGAAAGGCGCTGAACAGCAGGTAGCGACGCTCGCCGACGGCTTACGGTTTAAGGGCGATAGCGGTGAAGCGGCGAAATCGTTGAACAGTGTCATGACGATAAAAGGGGCTGACGCGAACATATCCACGGCCGTAAATGATGGCGGCGATATGCTGATCAGTCTCGGCAAGAACCTGAAGGTAGACAGTTTGGCTGCAGGCGGCACGGTGATCGGGAAAGAAGGGATCTCCGTCAAAGGCAGCGACGGGAACGCTGTCGCCATTACGAAGAACGGTATTGATGCAGGCGGAAAGGCGATCAGCAATGTCGGAAGAGGCGTGAATGCAGATGATGCGGTGACCAAAGCGCAGCTTGATGAGGTGGCAAATCATGCAGGCGCCAATTTACTGCCGGCGGTTCATGAACTCGGGAGCCGGGTCAATCGTGTCGGCGCTGGAGCGGCAGCGTTGGCGGCGTTGCATCCGCAGAATTTCGATCCCGACGATAAATGGGATTTTTCTGCCGGCTACGGCAATTATCGGGGCGCCAACGCACTGGCGGTCGGCGCTTTCTATCGGCCGAATGGTACGACGATGATTTCTGTCGGCGGCAGTTTCGGCGGCGGTGAAAATATGCTCAATGCCGGCGTCAGTCTTAAGTTCGGCAGCCACAATCCTTATGCCGGTTATTCCGGCGCGGCACTGCACGGCGTCATTGCGGACCAGGACAGGCAGATTGCGGAACTGAAGCAAGTCGTCGCTTCGCAGCGTGAAGAAATGCAGACCATGAAGGCGCAAATGCAGACCATTTTGCAACGGCTGGATACATTGAAAAACTAGCGGTCATAGACGGGCCATCATCGTTGAAAAGAAAAAGCCTCGACGGCAACAACCATTCAGTTGTTGCCGTCGAGGCTTTTATGGACTGACGCACAGTCGCGTCAGATAATATCGATATGGCACGCTACCATTGATTGCAGGGCCCGTTCATGGTCTTCCGGCGAGGAACCGGCGCAGCAGGAGCTGTCGACGCTGATTTTCTTTTCCGGATAGAAGGCTTTGAGCAGGAGCGCGTTGGAAATAACGCAGATGTCGGTACAGACGCCCATTACGGTAATTTCGTCATAGGGGGCCGCTTCGCCGACCAGATCGGTGCAGCCGAAGGTCGGTTTTTGCAGGATCGTGGCAAAGAGCGAGTAAGGCAGCAGTTCCCGGCAAATGTTCCAGCCCGGCGTGTTGCGGATACAGTGCGGTACCGGCAGTTTCCGGCCTTCCTGGGTGAACAGGTAATCTTCATCGTGCGTGTCTTTGGTAAAGAGGATATCGTAATCACTGGCGCCGCTTCGTTTCAGGTCTTGAATCTTGGCGGCGATTTTCGGGGCGACAGCTTTGGCTTCCGCCGTGCCGAGGGGACCGGTGACGAAATCATTTTGCATATCGATGATGACATAGAGTATGCTCATGGGGATGCCTCATTTCTTCAATTCGGCGACGTAGGCATTGGCGTCGTCACACTGCATGAGACCGGACATGACGACGATGCCGGCAGTAGGGACGTCTTCCAGTTCGTGTACCGTCTGCGGCGTGATTCCGCCCAGTGCGTAGACGGGAAGAGAGACGGCGCCGCAAATGTCCCGCAATGTGGAAACGCCGATCGGCGGATCATCGGGCTTGCAGCTCGTCGGGAACACGTGGCTGGCAACGATGTACGTCGCGCCGAGAAGCTCGGCTTTGCGCGCTTCTGCCGCCGTGTGTACCGATACTCCCAGCGTGGACATGTAGTAGCGGATGGAGGAGTGGGTCTCCAAGTATTCCAAGGAACACTGAAAACGGGGAACGTGGAGACGGACCGCCGCTTTTCCGAAGGTATGGAGAATACATTGCGTTTGGTGAACGTTACAGATCTGCAGCGTTTTTTTTGCGTAATCAAAATAGTCTTCTTCGGACAGTGTCTTTTCCCGCAGTACGATGGTGTCGACCGGGGAAGCGGCGATCAGTTCGATCTGATCCCAAAAATCACGGCGTGAAAGAAGGCGATTGGTTATTGCAATAATTTTACCCATGGAATCACCTGATAGTATCTAGGAATAAACAAAAGAGATTAAACTCGACGAATACATTACTAACAGTAATATACATTATTATTGGTAAATCGTCAATGAAAAGCGCCTTTCAGCGTCCTATATGCAGCCCTTATCTTCTATGATGTACGCTTGAAAACAAATGCCATATTCTACCTGTTCTGCTGCAATAGAACAGATAGAATATGGCGGGAGGAGAAAGCTAACGTAAGTCGACGAGAATTTTCAGGATCATGTTGGCCTCGTGGGCCGCACAGATCGCGACGCGCGGCGCCATCAGACCGCGGCCGGGCCGGGCGGCATGGCTGCCGTCGCCGCAGACGTAGAGTCTGTCCGTGACTTTTCTCGTCTTGATGGCATTGCTGTCACCGTAGCCGGCCATGCCGGAAGCGGCGACGATGTATTTGTCGGGGCACTCGGTCAGCATCGTATTGACGAGCATGGCCTTGGCCTCGGCGCCGTCAAAGGCTTCGCAGATCAGGGGGTCGTCGGCAAAGAGAGAACCGGCGTTTTCCGCCGTAACTTTCACGTTATCCGTGCGGATCTTCAGAAAGGGGTTGATTTCTCTTAATTGCCGGGCCAGCGCGAAGGTCTTTTTTTCTCCCAGATCACGGATGAAATAGGATTGGCGGTTCAGATTGCTGACGTCGACAGTATCAAAGTCGACGAGATGCAGTCCGCCGATGCCGCATCGGGCCAGATAGACGGCGACGTTGGAGCCGAGACCGCCGAGGCCGGCAATGGCGACGGTCGCGGCTTTGACCTTTTCATAGACCTGCGGCGTGTGACGGGCGCAAAGCATTCGTTCCAGCGCGTCCTGCGGCGGTAATTCGTCTTTGGAAATGATGTATACTTCATCGCCGTCGGCAAGGGGCGCGTCTGCCGACATGCCGTAACCGTTCAGGATGATGACGGCGTGAGCGGGATGCGGCAGTCCGTAGAGATGGCCGGCCGCCGTTACCGTTTCTTTTCCGTTCAGTTTGATTTTCATGGCTTATACATAGATATATTCACTTGTGACGGGCTGCATGCCGGCCGCTTTTACGGCTGCGTACATTTCGTCGAAGGAGCGGTTGTCGCTGATTTCAAATTGTTCGTCGCCCTTTTCTTGGCCCGACTCTTCCAGATGGCCGCCAATGCCGACACAAACGCCGGCAGAGACCTTATTGGCGGCAATTTTGATGATATTGTTGCGGAAATGGGCGTTCTCGCGGCTCGATACGGTAATCGAAGCGAAGGGCAGGAAGAGTCGGTAGGCGCAGATGATCTGGACGAGACGCCGTTCGTCGACATCTTTCGGATTGATCTTATCGTTGTTGATGATCGGCCGCAGACGCGGGCAGGAGAGGGAGATTTCGGCGTGCGGATATTTGCGCTGCATGAGCCAGGCGTGCATGCCCGTCGCTACGGCGTCTTTTTGGTAATCGTCGAGACCGAGGAGAGCGGCGAAGCCGACGCCGCGCATGCCGCCGAGAATGGCTCGCTCCTGCGCGTAGAAGCGGTAAGGGAAGATCCGTTTGTGTCCTGCCAGATGCAGTGTTTCATACTTATCGGCGTTGTACGTTTCCTGGAAAACGGTGACGTAATCTGCGCCGCATTCATGGAGAAACCGGTATTCATCGACGTTTACGGGATAGATTTCGACGCCGACGACGCGGAAATACTGACGGGCGATCCGGATGGCATTGCCGATATAGGCGACGTCCGACATATGACGGCTTTCGCCGGTGAGCATGAGGACTTCTTCCAGTCCCGAGACGGCGATGTTCCGACATTCCCTGTGCAGTTCGTCGTCCGTCAGGCGGGCGCGCTGAATCTTATTATGAGAATTGAAACCGCAGTAAATGCAGTAATTTTCGCAATAATTGGCGAAATAGATCGGCGTGAAGAGATTGACGGAATTGCCGAAGTGGCGGCGTGTGACGGCCCGGGCTTTGCAGGCCATTTCCTCCAAATGGGGTAGCGCCGCTTTCGATAAGAGGGCCATGAAGTCGCGCGGTTCCAGGTGGGGTTTGGCGAGGGCGGCCGTCACATCGGCGCTGTCGTAATCTTCGTCGCAGAAGGCGGCGTGGTACGTTAAAACCTGTTCGAGCATATCCGAATCGAGGATATCCATGTCCGGTAAGTAATGCATGTGGTCAATTCGTTTTTCTGCCATAGTTCAGCCTCCTCAATCGCCTAAAAAACCGGTAAGCGGATCGGATGCGACGGCTTTGTCCCGAACGCGTCCCAATCCGGAAAGGTATGCGGCACGGCCGGCTTCGACCGCCAGTTTGAACGCGTGGGCCATGCGCGGCAAGTCGCCGGCTGTGGCGATGGCCGTGTTGGCCATGATGGCGGCCGCCCCCATTTCCATGGCTTCACAGGCCTGTGACGGCCGGCCGATACCGGCATCGACGATGACCGGCAGGCTGATCTCGTTGATCAGGATCTGCAGGAATTCCCGTGCCGCCAGGCCTTTGTTCGTGCCGATCGGGGCGGCCAGGGGCATAACGGCGGCGGCGCCGGCAGTTACCAGCGCGCGGGCGGCGTAGAGATCGGGATACATATAAGGCAAGACAATGAAGCCTTCTTTGGCGAGAATTTCCGTTGCCTTAACAGTTTCTCCGTTATCGGGCAAGAGATATTTGGAATCGGTCATGATTTCTATCTTGACGAAGTCGCCGCAGCCGATTTCCTGGGACAGGCGGGCAATGCGTACGGCTTCATCGGCCGTACGGGCGCCGGACGTGTTCGGCAGGAGCGTAATGCCTTTGGGAATGAAATCCATGATGTTGTCTTTTTGGCCGGCTTCGACACGGCGCAGCGCCATCGTGATGATTTCGGCGCCGCCTGCTTCGACGGCGCTTTGAATCAAGTCGACGCTATATTTGCCGGAACCGAGAATGAAGCGGGACGAAAATTCGTGACCGCCGAGAATGAGTTTATCATCTGTCATCGTAAACACCTCGCTGAAAATGTAGTGAAATTGCAGTGATCCGGTCCTGTTCGTATTTCAGCCGCCGCCGACGAAGTGGACGATCTCCGCCGTATCGCCGTCTTTCAGCAGCGTTGCGGCATAATCGCCGCGCTTGACAATGGCGCCGTTCAGTTCGACGGCAATGCGGTCGGTCCGAAAGCCGCGTTCCTGCAAATACGTCAGCAACGGCAAGGTTGCAGCGGCAATTTCGCTGCCATTGATGTGAATCATCCTGTACGCATCTCCTTTCTCACAAAAATAGGCCGCACGAAGAAATACACCGACGGTGGTGTACCCCTTCGTGCGGCCTTTACGGTCTCACTCTGTTATGAATTATAAACGCTTGCGGAAAAAATTTCAATGATAAGTTGCGGAATTTTCGTTAAGGTGATACAGATTTTCTTGGTTTATGGTAAAATAAAGTAGTATTGTTTGGGCAGAGGAGGTGTCGCATGGCGACGATACGTAAAGATGACCGAAGCGCTTGGGCCGAGTGGTTTTACTGGACCGACGACAGGCTGAAAACGTTTTCTGCGGCGTTTCAGCACGAGCTGGAACGGGCACTGAACGGCGTGGAGGCGGCGTTTTCGGTGCAGCCGTCGTACTTGCCGCTGCCTGCAGGTACGGAACAGGGACTCTACTTGGCGCTGACCTTCGTCGGCACCAAGGTCAGCGTTGGCCGCGTCCGTCTTTTCGGCAAAGGGTACTATATCTTGGAAAAGACGGTGCAGCGTCCCGTGCGGAAGGCGTGTTACGATGACGCTGACGCCGGTACGACGGCAGCGTCGTTTTTTGATTTTCTCGCCGCCGCCGTTGCCGAATGCGTCGGCACAACGCCGCCTTGCGCGCTCGGACTGACCGTGCCGTTTGCCGTAGCGCCGCCTTCGCCGCGAGAAGCGCAGCTGCTTCGGCCGTTGACGGGAAAGGCCGCCGGCGAACTGCTGCAGCAGGCGCTGGAACGGCGCGGCCTGGCGCGGTGCCGCGTGAAGGCCGTCGTCAACGATGCGGCAGCATCGTTATTGGCTGCCGCGTACCGGTATGGCGATGTCGCTGTCGGCGTCGTTTGCGACGCCGGCTTTACGGTCTGCTGGTATGAACCGCGGCGGCAGATGCTCGTCCATGCGGCGGCAGCGTCGTTCAGCGAGCTGACGGGGACGGTCTGGGACCGGCGCGTTGATGAGGCTTCGCCGCAGCCGGGGCGTCAGGTGTTGGGGAAGATGATCGGCGGCGCGTATCTTGCCGAAATCTACCGGCACGTCTTGTGTGATTATTTCGACTGCGCCGATATTCCGTTCTTTACGACGGCAGAGATGAACGGACTGCTACAAACGTCCTGTCTGCGAGAGACGCGGCATTGTATGGGGCGCTTGTGGAATCGTCTCGTGCCGCCGGCGGATGTGGAGCATCTTTGCAAGATAGGGGCCTCTATTTTTGTCCGTTCCGCGCAGCTCGCCGGAGCGTCCGTTTCCGCTGTCTTGCGGCATGTGTACGGCAACGCTGTTATACCGCGACAGAAAATAGCCGTCGCCGGCGGCGTATTGACGGAAGTGCGCGGCAGTCTAGCGGTCATGGCTGACGGCATGCAGGCCTGTCTGGCGGCCGAGCCGAGCCGGACGCAGGCGCTCCCGGCGTACCCCGCCATCAGCCGGAATGGAGAGCTTGTCGGTGCCGCCGTCGCTGCGGCAATGGTCGGCGGCGAAGATCAGCATTGCGGCTGAACGGGTTTCCGTTTCAAGTCGGCCAGCATCTGCGCATCGACGGAAACGGCATTGCCGGAAGTCGTCAAATAGCCGCCGATCATCAGTCCGTTCAGGCCGCTTGTGAGGGCATAAGCCTGGAGGGAGCGCAGATTGGCTTCTCTGCCGCCGGCAGTGCGGATCTGCGCCTGCGGTAGGAGAAAGCGGAAGACGGCGAAGGTCCGCAAAATTTCCCAGGGTTCCAGATGAGGCGCCGCTGCCAGCGGTGTGCCGGCGATGGGGTTGAGGATATTCAGCGGAATCGAATCAACGCCGAGATCACGCAGCGTACAGGCCATTTCAATCCGCTGTTCCGGCGTTTCGCCCAGTCCGATGATGCCGCCGGAGCAGACGCGCAGGCCGGCTTCTCCGGCCATGCGGATCAGCGCGGCTTTGTCGGCGAAGCCGTGTGTCGAACAGATCGACGGGAAGTAGGACGGCGCCGTTTCGATGTTGGCGTGGTAGCGGCCGACGCCGGCAGCTTTCAGTTCGTGCAGCTGTTTGTTCGTGATCAGGCCGAGAGAACAGCACGTTTCGATGCCGACTTCGCTGCGGATGCGGCGCAAAGCGGTCAGGACGGCTGTGAATTCAGGGCCTTCGGTGACGGAGCGGCCGCCGGTAACGATGGAAAAGCGGGTGGCGCCGGCCGCTTTGGCCTTGGCCGCCGCCTGTAGAAGCGCAGTTTCGCTCAGCAGCGGATATTCGCTGACACCGGTGTCATAATGGGCCGATTGCGCGCAAAAACGGCAGTTTTCCGGACATTTGCCGGAACGGCCGTTGACGATGGCGCAGCAATCGACGGCGTCACCGTGAAAGTGCTGTCTGATCTTATCGGCGAAGGCCAGCAGCAGCGGCGTGTCGCTGTCGGGCAGAGAGAGCAGCTCCAGGGCTTCCTCCTTAGTGAGCTCGCCGCCGCCGTTGACGCGTTCCGTATACGTTATCAGTTTTTGAAGTTCCATGTCAGATTCCCCCTCCAGGCAAGTAGATATGGTTAGTATACGGAAGAGAAATCATAATGTCAAATTAATAAATGCAATAACGGGTTAACAATAAAGAGAGAACGAAACGAATATAACGAGTATACTGGCAGGAAATACTATTGCCAGGGAGTTGGGGAGTCGGAGATGCTGCAAATTGATCGGACACGGAAAAAACCGTATTATGTACAAATTTATGAATACTACCGCAAGGAAATCGAGCAGCAGCACATGGCCGGCGGCACGAAGCTGGAATCGGTTCGTGAATTGGCGCAGGCTGTGGGCGTGAGTAAAATGATCGTGGAAAAGGCGTATTACCAGCTGGCCAGCGAAGGGTATATTCTGCGGCGCCACAAGGCGCGGTATGAAGTGGCTCTGCTGGATAAACGGGGACAGGCGGCGCTGCCGCCGCAGCAGCCGGCAAAGCGACTGCAGGCGGAGTGGCAATATGATTTCGGCAGCGGTGCAATGGATCTGAATTGCTTTCCTCTCGATACGTGGCGAAAGCACATGAATCGCGTCCTGTCTTCACCGGAGCTGCTGTCGTCCTGCCAAGACGAGCAGGGCGTCTGGACCTTGCGCGACGTACTCAGCCATTATGCGTATGCCGAACGGGGCGTCCGCGCTTCGGCCGAAAACATCATCGTCGGCGCCGGGACGGCGCCGCTGTTGGCTATTTTGACGCAGCTCCTGCGGGACGACCACGCTTCCGTCGCCGTTGAAGATCCCGGCTTTCGGCTGGGCCGCGAGATTTTTCGCAGCAGCGGCTACGGTATCGTGCCGCTGACCTTGCATCAAGGGGATTTCGATCTTTCGCCGTTGCAGGCAAGTAAGGCCCGGCTGGCTTATATCAGTCCGGCCCATCAATTTCCGACGGGATCGGTCATGCCCGTCGGTTTGCGCTATCAATTGCTCCGCTGGGCTGAAGCCAGGTCGGGACTGATCATTGAAGATGATTATGACAGCGAGCTGCGGTATTACGGCCGTCCCGTACCGGCCTTGCAGAGCCTTGACAGCGGCGGTCATGTCATCTATATGGGAGCGCTTTCCAAGGTGTTGCCTTTTTTTCTTCGCCTCAGCTATATGGTCTTGCCGCCGCAGCTCATGGCCAGATATAATGAACGGCGCTCCCTTTTTCGACAGAGCGCGTCTGTTGCCGAGCAATGCGCGCTGGCAGCGTATATCCGCAAAGGCGATTTGACGCGGCAAATCAGGCGGTTGCGGAAGGAGTATCAAGATAAGGGCGGTCTCATGCGGCGCCTGCTGCAAGCCGCTTTCGGCTCTTCGCTGCATGTGGGCAAGATCGTTTCCGGCGTATACTGCCATGTTTCGCTGCGCAGCGACTGTACGGAAGAGGAACTGCTGCGGCGGGCGGCGGCAAAGGGATGCCGTGTTTTGGCGCTGGCGCCGTTTTATGAAACGAAAGAAGAAGGAGAGAAATGTCAGTTTCTCCTTTCGTTTTCAAAGATACCGGGCGCCGACTTGCCGGCTGCCGTGGCGGCGCTTAAAGCCGCCTGGTTGGGAGAAGGAGATTGATGATGGAAAAATCGTTGCGTTTTATTCAATGCGGTGATCTGCATCTGGGAAGCCCGTTCCGGCGTCTTCCCGAACTCAGCGACCGCTGGCGTCAGATCGTCGGCAACGCGCCGCTCAAGGCCTTTCAGAAAATTGTACAGATCGCTGTCGAAAAGGACGTGCACGCCCTTTTCGTGTGCGGCGATATTTATACCGGCGCCGAGCACAATCTGGCGGCTCAGCTCGATTACGTGCGCCAGCTTCACACGTTGGCGCAGCATAAGATTGCCGTCTTTATGGTTACGGGCAATCACGACCCCCTCAATTTGTGGAAAGCGGAAATTCCGTTTCCGCCCAATGTGCATGTTTTTTCCGCCGCTGCGCCGGAACGGGTGCCGCTGCTCGTAGACGGAGTGGAAGCGGCAGCCGTATACGGACAGAGTTACGGGCAGCGGGAAGTCAGGGAAAATCTGGCGCGACGCTTCAAACGCGGCGCCGACGACAGGTATGCCATCGCGCTGCTCCATACGCAGGTTGACGGCGGTGATTCGCCGTATGCGCCGTCTTCGCTGGCTGATCTGACGGCGACGGGGATGGATTATTGGGCCTTGGGCCATGTGCATAAAGAAGCGGTGCTGCAACAGGATCCGTATGTAGTCTACGCCGGCAATCCGCAGGGGCTCGACCGGACGGAAACGGGGCCGCGAGGGTGTTATTACGTCGAAGTCGGGCCGTACGGTTCGGCGAAGCTGCAATTTATCGATACCAGCGTCGTTCGTTGGCAGGAAGCGGAGATCGCCATCGACGAGTTGTATTCTACGGCTCAGCTGCGCGAGGCCGTTCGGCATTTGAAAGAAGACTTGCGGCGGTCTTTCGGCAAACCTGTGTTCCTGAATCTGACCTTTACCGGAGCGGGACAATTGTACTCCGTCCTCAATGACGGCGACGCCGTCCGTTATTGGCTGGACGCCTGGCAAGAGGAAGAAAAGGGGAAATATGCTTTCGTCATGATCGACAGGCTTCACAATCGGACGCGGCCGCCGCTGAACAGTTCCGAACGGAGCCGACTGCCGGATATGCTCGGTGATTATCTGCGCGCCGCCGATACGCTGTCACAATTGCCGGACGGAGAACGACTCGACAAGCTACGGGAAATTTTAGCGCAGCGTCCGGAATTCGACAGGCTCGGCGAATATGGAAGAAATCTCGGCGATGCCCGTATTCTGGGGGCCTTTGAACGGGCGAAATGGTTGGGAATGGAACGGCTCATGGCAGGCAAGAAGGGGACGGGGCAATGAAAATAGTGCAGATGAACCTTGATGATTTCGGCATTTATCATCAAGTAGAATGGAATCCGCCGCAGCGCGGTCTGATCGTCCTCCACGGTCAGAATGAGAGCGGCAAGACGACATTGATGAAATACGTGCGGTCCATGCTTTTCGGCTATTTGCGCGGCAATTGGCGCGGTTATTTCGGACATATGGATATCTGCCGTGAAGACGGGTCGTCTTATCGAATTTACCGCAATGAAAAGGAATCTTATATTACAGACGGCGCGACTGTTTTTCACGAAGAGCCGTCCGTGTTGTGGTGGCACGGTCTCGACCGCAACGCCTATGACCAGATATTTGCCATCGGCCTTGAAGATCTGCAGGGATTCGGCATTCTCGCCAATGAAACGGTACGCAGTCATTTTTTCAGCATGGAAGGCGGTATTCGCATGAGCGTGATCCGTCGTGACCTGCTGCGTCGTATGAATGATCTTTTTGTCGCTTCACCGCAGGGAAAAAAGCCGATCAATCTCTTGCTGGCGGCACAACAGGACATCGATAAAAAGATAGAGGCGTTAGCTTATGATGAAGAAGAATTTGCCAGATTGCAGGCGGAAGAACGCAAGACGCACGTCGACGCCAGAACCGTTCGCGTTGCCGTAGAGGAAGCGCGGCAGCAGCTGGAGCGGATCGCGATGCCGTTGGCGGCGTGGGAAGTCTATCAGCGCGGCTGCGATGCCTGGGAGCACATGCAGTCCCTCGCCGATGTGGCGCAGTTCCCCGCCGACGGCGCACAGCGCTGGAGAGAGCTGGAAGATAAGGTGAACGAATTCGATCTGGAGATCACGGGGATGAAACAGGGACTGCGCACGAAATCGGCGTTTCGGGAGGAATGGCACCGCTGGCTCAGCGGCAGTGAACAGATAGAAGAGCTGCACCGTCAGGCGGCGGCGTGGAGAGAAACGGCGCAGCGCGTGAACGACAGTGAGGATGCCGCCGTCGACCGCGCCTTTGCCAGCAGTCGCCTGGCCGAAACGCTGCGTCTCTGGTCCGGCTCGGCGACGATTCCGAAAGCGGTTGACTGGCAGCAGGCCGAGACGCTGGCACGGAAGCTGCATTCCGTCGCGCAGGAGCAGGAGAAGTGGCGGGCCGCCGAGCCGAAACCGATGGGATCGGCTCAGCCGGCAAGCGATGCGGCGGAACGGACGGCGGACGGCTGGCAGGAAACGGGACGCCATATGGAAAAGATCCGCCAGTTGCTGACCGTACGGCAGCAGACGGCGGAAAAGCTTGCGTGGTTGCAAGAGGGAATGGCCGGAACGTCGCATACGTACCTCGCCTTATCGGTTCTCTTCGTACTCGTTGCCGCCGTTTTCGGTCTTCTCATCGCGCTGGCCGCCATTGATATGCGGCTCGGCGGCTGCGGCGTTGCTGCCAGTTTGCTGTTGGCCGGTATTGCCGCCGTCTATCAGGGCAAGCGCCGAGGCCGTGTACCGCAGGAAGAACAGCGGCTGTCAGCGGCGCTCGCCGCCTGTGATCGGGAATTGAGCGGGCTGGCCGCGGCTGAAGGCATTGCCTTGCAGCCTACGGCAGCGGCCGCAGCGTGGGATGAAGCGCTGGACGATCTGCGGCGCCGGTACCTCGATTGGCATACACGGGAAAGCCGCGTTTCCTGGGAACGGGAGCAGCATGTCATGTATACGGCCTTGCAGCAGGAATGGCAAGAGCGCGGCCGGCATTGGCGCGAAGAAGCGGCCCGTCTGGATCGGGAATGGCGGGAATGGCAGCAGGGGAGCGGCTTCATTCACTTGAAACCGGCTGATTTGACTGCTGCGGCGACGAACTGGCGGCAGTGGCAGGCATTGGCCGATGAAGAACGCCATTGGCAGGAGACGAAGGGGGCGCTGAATCAGGAACTCGTCTATTATCGCGATAACGGGGAACAACTTTTTCAACTTCTCGGCATCCGCAAGGAGTGTACGCCGGAAACGACGGAAGAACTATATCGCCAATGGCAGCAAATCCGCGTGCAGGCGGAAGTGGCCAAAGAGCAGGACCGGCAGCAGGAAGAGCGACAGGAACAAATAGACCGCTTGGAGAAGGAGAAAGAGATTCGGCGGCAGCAGATGGGGTACCTGATGGAACAAACCGGCGCCGCTACGGCAGGGGAGTTCCGCAGCAAGGTGCTGCGTTACAAGCAATTCCGTCAATACGCCGAAATCCACGAACAGTCGGAGACCCATTTGCGGCTGATTGCCAAAAATCCGGCAGAACTGGCCGAATTGCGCCGCGAATTGAAGGTGCACGAACCGAAATTCTGGAACGAAGAATGTGCTTTTTATGAACGGAAGGCGGCGGAAGGAGAACAGAAACTGGCGGCCATTGCCGAACGGCGCGGCGTCATTGTTGAACGTCTCAGCCGCATGGCCAGGAATGACAGCGCCGCGAGATTGCTGCAGGACAAGGAAAACGGCGCCGCCGAATTGGAACGGCTTGTCGACGATTGGCTGACCGACGTATTTGCCGCCCATATACTTGAAGCGGCGCAGGCTTACTACGAACGGGTCCGCCAGCCGCTGATTATCAGCCGGGCCGGCGAATACCTGGAACGGATGACACAGGGACGTTATACGCTGCAGGCGAGCTTTGACGGACATCAGCTCTTTGCCGTCGACAATACGCAGCGCCGGGTCCCGGAAAAACAATGGAGCAGCGGTCTGGGAGACCAGATCTACCTGGCTATCCGCATCAGCTTGGCAGAAGCGTTTGCCAAACAGATCGAACCGCTGCCGCTGATTCTTGACGACGTTTTTGTCCGCTTTGATGAAGTGCGTCAAAAGGAGGCCCTCTCTTTTCTGGCCGATTTGGCGGCGGAAAAACAGCTGTTTCTCTTTACCTGCTCCGCCGAAACGCAACGATTGGCACGGGATATTGCTGCCGAGCGGGCCGGCGCCGTGCATTTATTTGAAATAGAAAAGGGTACAATTAAGGTAGGATCATGAGAAAGAAGGAATACTGATGACGGCATTGCTATTTGCTTTCGCTTCCGCTGTTTTCGCGGCGCTGACTGCTATTTTGGCGAAAATCGGCATGGATGGCGTCGATTCCACGACGGCCACTGCCGTTCGCACCGTAGTGGTTCTTGTCATGTCGTGGGCCATGGTGTTTATTGCCGGACACGGCAGTTCGCTGCAATCCTTTACGAGTCGGAACTGGTGGTTTCTGCTTCTTTCCGGTTTGGCGACGGGGGCTTCGTGGCTCTGCTATTTCAAAGCGTTGCAGACAGGCAGCGTAGCGCAGATTGTGGCTATCGACAAATGCAGCATCGTTTTTACGGTACTGCTGGCGGCGGTGCTCTTGGGAGAAGGTATTTCTCTGAAAACGGCGGCCGGCACGTTCGTCATGATCCTGTGAGACGGGGATAAAAAAAAGGACCGATGAATCCGTTTCGATTCATCGGTCCTTTTTCATTGGTCGGCAGGGAAATTACGGACAGAGTTTTACCAGCTCTTTCAGGCAAGGCTCTACCTGAACGCCTTCTCTGTAATCCGATTTTGCTTTGTACGTGTAACTGATGGCATGGCTGAGAAAGGTCGTAGCCGTTTTTACAGCATCGTGGAGCGTTTTGCCGCGAAGCAGCGCGCCAGTGAGGACACTGGTGAAAATATCGCCGGTACCGCAGGTGCTGAAGGGGATGCGATAAGTCTTTTCTTCATTGAAAGAAGCGGAGAGTCTGTCGTAGCTGATGTTGCGAATCTCGTCGTTGGCGCCGGGAACGCTGGTGATGACGACCTGCTTCGGTCCGAGCTGCGTCAGCTGACGGTAGACGTCGGTCACTTCTTTTGTGGTCAAGACGTCGGCGGAATACGGACGGTCCAGAAGCAGACAGGCTTCGGTATAGTTCGGAGTGATAACCGTCGCCTTGCCGATCAGCTTGCGCATTTCGCCGACAAAGGCTGTGTTGAAGACGGGATACAACGCGCCGTCGTCGGCCATTGCCGGGTCGACGACGATCAACGTGTCTGTTGTGCCGAAACGCGCCGCCGCTTCGGCGACAATGGCCGTCTGGCCGCCATCAGCCAAAAAGCCGCTGTAAATGGCGTCGTACGTATAGCCGAGTTCCTGCCATTTATCCATGAACTCTTGCATATGCGGCGTGAAATCAGTAAAGGTGAAGGTGCCGTACGTCAGATTGTTGCTGAACAGCGCTGTCGGGAACGGGCAGACTTGAATACCCATGGATGAAATGACCGGCAGCGCGGCCGTCAGAGAGCAGCGGCCGAAAGAACACATATCATGTATTGCAAGGACTCGTTTTGTTGTCATGATGCAACCCTCCATTTTTTATCTGTACTATATTTTACAGAAAAAATAAACAAAAGTAAACGGGACAGAAAGGGATGATTCTGTACTGTTACGGGATAGCGGCCGAAAAGGTGATGTGGTACAATAGCATCAACATATACGAGGGAGGGCGTCCATGGAGCAGGAGAAAAAAGGAAAAATGGGGCAGAGCGTGAAAGCGATGGTTTTTCACGGCGGGAAACTGCTGCTGCTTCAGAAAAATGACGGCCGCCGCCATCACTGGGAATTTCCGGGAGGCGGACTGGAGCAGGATGAAGACTTTATCGCGGCGCTCCGGCGTGAGGTCCATGAAGAAACGGGTCTTGCCGTCGCCGTGTTGGCGCCTGTCGGGATCTGGCATTATTGCTGCGGCGGCAGCTGCCTGAACGGGGTGATTTTCGCGGCGGCGGCGGAAACGGCGGCTGTCCGCCTTTCGCATGAACATTTGCAGTATGCTTGGGTCGGGCCGCAGGAGCTCGGCGGATACAGGCTTCACGGTTCTCTCTGCCGCTCGTTGCGGCAAATGAGGGCGTTTGCCGGTGCCGGCGGCTGGCGGCAGGTGCAGCCGTTTTTGCAGGCTTTCGGAGAGGTTCGTTATGACGGAGAATAGACAGCTGCAGGCGCCTTTTGCCGAAGCCTTGGAAGACTACTGCCGCCGGCGGATGGTGCCCTTTCATACGCCGGGCCATAAGGGCGGCAGAGGCGCTTCGCCATACCAGCGCGAGCTTTTCGGCGAAGCCCTGCGTCGGGATCTGGGTTTGATGTATGCGCTGGATGATCTTTTTCAGCCGCACGGCGCGCTTCGGGAGGCTATGGCCTTGGCTGCCGAGCTGTACGGCGCCGGGCGAACCTTTTTTTCCGTCAATGGGACGACGGCCTGTATTGCCGCCATGCTGCTGGCTGTCTGCTGCGACGGCGACGAGGTCATCATCCCCCGCGAAGCGCATGGCAGCGTGCTGAACGGATTGATCCTCTGCGGCGCCGCGCCGGTCTATATGGAAAGCCGTTTTGCCGCCGCCGAGGAAGTGACGCTGGGACCGACATTGGATTCCCTGCAGCAGGCGGTGGCGGCGCATCCCCGGGCGCGGGCCGTCGTCTTTACCTATCCCACGTATGACGGGATTGCCGTCGATTTGCCCGCCATGGCGGCTTATGCGCATGACCGGGGCCTTCTTGTTCTCGTCGATGAAGCGCACGGCGCTCATCTGGCCTTCGCCGAGGCGTTGCCGCCGGCGGCTCTGGCCTGCGGCGCCGATTGCGTGGCCCAGAGTACGCACAAGCTGTTGGGGTCCGTCACGCAGACGTCGATGCTTCACTGCCGCAAGGGGTTTCCGTATACGGACCGGGTGGCGCGGGCTATGGCGCTGGTACAGTCGACAAGTCCCAATTACTGGCTGCTCGCCTCGCTGGATGAGGCGCGGCGGCAGATGGCGGCAGACGGCGGCAGACTGGTGCCGGCGGCAGTATCGCTGGCGCGGTGCGTACGCCGCGAGCTGAATGCCATCAGCGGCATTCGCTGTTTCGGACGGGAGATCTGCGCCTATGACGGCGTAGCCGCCTTTGATGAAACGAAACTGACTATCGATGTGGCTGCTCTCGGTCTTGACGGTGCGGCGGCGGAAAAAGAGCTGCGCCGGGAAGGAATTGAAGTGGAACTGACGGCGGGACATCACGTGCTGGCATTGCTGACGATCGGCGATGACGCGGCGACGGCGGCGGCCCTGGTGCGGGCTTGCCGCGCCCTTGCCGCTGCCGGCGGCCGCGGTAAGAGTGCGGCGCCTGCCGAACCGCCGCTGCCGCAGCCGCGCGTGGTCCTGACGCCGCGGCAAGCCTGGCAGTCTGCGGTGAGACGCGTCGCCTTTGACGCGGCGGCAGGCGCCGTATCTGCCGAAACGATCACGTTTTACCCTCCTGGCATTCCCGTTTTGGCGCGTGGCGAAATGGTTACGGCGGCGGTGCTGGATTATTTGCGGTGCAAGCTGGCGGCAGGTTACGAGGCGCACGGAGCGGCTGACGGCACGCTGCGGACCTTACTCGTTATTGACGATATCCATGAAAAATGAAGAAGGAAAAACCATGACACGACATTTATTTATTATTGAAGGCGGCGACGGCAGCGGCAAAGCGACGCAGACGAAATTGCTTGCCGCTCGTTTGCGCCGCGACGGATTTCGCGTGAAAAGCGTTTCTTTTCCGGACTATGACAGCGAGTCGAGCGCTCTGGTCAGGATGTATCTCCGCGGCGATTTCGGAACGGCGGCGGATGCCGTCAATCCCTATGCGGCTTCGGCCTTTTATGCCGTAGACCGCTTCGCGTCTTATCAGACTGGCTGGAAAGATTTTCTTGCCGGCGGCGGCATCGTTTTAGCCGATCGGTATACGACGAGCAATATGCTGTATCAGATGATCAAGATTGACGATCAGGCGGAACGGAAGGCGTATTTACAATGGCTTTGGGATTTTGAGTTTACGAAAATGGCGTTGCCTGTACCGGAAAAGGTTTTTCTGCTGGATGTGCCTCTCGCCGTGACGGAGCGTCTCATGGCGCGGCGACAGGGCAAGACGGGCGGTGCTACCGGCGATATTCATGAGCGGGACAGGGCCTTTTTGCGCAAATGTCATGACGCCTATGGCGAACTGGCGGCGCAGTATGGCTGGCAGACCGTCACCTGTACCGCCGGCGGCGAGATGAAGACGGCGGAAGCGATCCATGACGAACTGTACCGTGCCGTAATAAGTGTCCTGGCCTGACGGTCGGGCTGTCGGGGACGGCAGCCGCCGTTTGCCTCGGCGTCCCGCCTTGGGGTGCCGGAGAAGGCTTGACAGGGGATGCGGATTTCTGCTATCATGAACGAGCGTTCTTGGCATCGGCGTTGCGAAGAATTGTAAAAAACAAGTCAAAAACATATTGACAATTGAGGATGGCACATGATAAAATACTTGTTGTCATGCGGAAGTAGCTCAGTGGTAGAGCACCACCTTGCCAAGGTGGGGGTCGCGAGTTCGAGCCTCGTTTTCCGCTCCATATATTCCTCAATAGCTCAGTTGGTAGAGCAATCGGCTGTTAACCGATTTGTCGTAGGTTCGAGTCCTACTTGAGGAGCCATCCAGGGGTATCGCCAAGCGGTAAGGCAACGGACTCTGACTCCGTCATCGTTGGTTCGAATCCAGCTACCCCTGCCAAATTTATGATCCACTAGCTCAGTTGGCAGAGCACCTGACTTTTAATCAGGGTGTCCCGAGTTCGAATCTCGGGTGGATCACCATAATTTCTGAATACGGCCCCTTGGTCAAGTGGTTAAGACACCGCCCTTTCACGGCGAGAACGTGGGTTCAAATCCCGCAGGGGTCACCATTACACGGGCGATTAGCTCAGCTGGGAGAGCGCCTGCCTTACAAGCAGGATGTCAGCAGTTCGATCCTGTTATCGCCCACCAGCAAAAAAGCACATCATGAGATGTGCTTTTTTTGTTTTTTCGTCAGATCCGCTTGTCTTTGCGCAATCGAGGAAAAATCCCCCCCTCTTGCGGGAACGGCAGGCGGAATTTTTTTGCCCTTTTGCGGCCTCTGTCAGTAGGGAGATGATATATCTTTTAAAAAGACAGGTGTATAATAGAAAATAACAGATATTGCCGTACACGACTGCTGCAGAGGAGAATGATGCTGATGATGACAGATGCCGCCACCGTTACCGACCTTTCGATCATGCTTGAACGAGGCTTATATACGCCGCGATTTCTGCGCCTTGCCCAAATGGATGCGGCAGAGATGGAGCAGTTGCTCGCTCAAGTCGACAATACAGTTCTGGCACGGACCGTCCTCGACTGTACGGATGAAAACGGCCGCTTTTTGCCGCAGGCCGTTTTGGACGGCGTACGTCCTTTGCTGCCGGTTTTGCAGGATGAACCGGCCTGCGGTTGGCTGAAATATTGTTATTATTATGTCCTGACACAAATCTATCCGGAGAATGCCGGTTCCTGGCGCGATGCCGATATTGCCGAAATCATCAGCCGTGATCAGCATTATCGGCGCGGTCGCTGTCTGTTTATGCAGCTTTTGCGCGCCCTCTTCCGGTATGAACGGCAGACGCTGCCGTTTGATCCGACGTGGGAGCTCGCCTTCCTTGCGCCGGAGGAGATAGAAGATAACGGCGATGATAAAGAGTATCTGCGTCTCCGCGAACTGAGCACGGAGTTGTATGCCTATGAATTCATGCGCCTCGGAATCGCCCTCACGCCGTTCCATACGCTCGGCCATATCGGCGGCGTTCATTACGTCGCGGTGTATGCGGCGCGTCAATTGCGGCGCGCCGGCGTCGGCGTCGATGTCGGGCTTGTTTCCGGCGCTGCCGCCTGCCACGATATCGGGAAGTACGGTTGCCGGAAATGTGAAGAGCGGCGTGTGCCGTACCTGCACTATTACTATACCGACCTTTGCTGCCGGCGCGTCGGTTTGCCGGCAATCGGCCATATTGCGGCCAATCATTCTGTGTGGGATTTGGAATTGGAGAATCTGCCGGTTGAAGCGTTGTTGTTGATTTACGCCGATTTTCGGGTCAAAAGCACGCGCGCTGACGACGGCCGGGAGATCATCCATTTTTACTCGCTTGCCGAAGCGTTTGATGTGATCCTGGGAAAATTGGATAATGTTGACGAAAAGAAGCGGAGTCGGTATCAGAAAGTCTATGCAAAGCTGGCGGATTTCGAAGCGTACATGACGGAATGGGGCGTCGTCACGGAATTGCCGGCAGATTTTGCGCCCTCGCCGGCGGAAACGAGGCCGCGCCGGCAGCGGGATGCGGCGCTCTTGGACGGGACGGACGTCGTGGACGCGCTGAAGTACGCCGCCATCGGACACAATATCAGACTCATGCGCCTCTTTCGAGATGCAAATGCCTTTACGGGACTGATTGAAGCCGTCCGCAGCGAGCGAAACTGGAAAAATGTTCGTACCTACATCAGTATATTTGAAGAATACTCGACGTATATGACGGAGCAGCAGAAGCTTTTGACGCTGCAGTATCTTTACGAAGCCTTGGCCTATAAGGAAATCGATATCCGCATGCAGGCGGCCAGAATCATGGGGACCCTTGTCGCCGGTTTCAATGAGACGTACTCGAAGGAATTGCCGGAAGGCGTCTCACTGCCGCTGAAAGAAGTGACCGGCCTTTCGCTCTTCGCCCATTACGTCTCGCTTATCACCAAGCCCGGCTGGCGCTTTACGGCACAGCATAAGAGTTGGATATCCTACTGTTTGGGGAGTTTTGTCCGCGCCGTGCTGGAGTCTTGCGACGACAAAGGGCGGCTTGCCTATATGCGGCTTCTGCAGCCGTATTATACGCGTACGAATTATCGCGCCGAGCTTTACATCGTGTTGTTGACGGCGTTGATGGAGATGGACAGCGCTTTTTTTGATGAAGAGTTCTTACCTGTCATTGCCGCTTTTATTGCCGCCGCCGCTGCCGGTGAAGAACTCAGCCTGCGCGTGGCCGCCTTGCGCTGCGGCACGTATATTTTCGATCGGCAAGAGCGGGACGATTACCGGCAGCGTCTGCTCCGCGTCCTGGATCTGCCGCAGGACGATGAAGATTTGGGGGAACGGGAAGGCGCGCTTTTTCTCGACAATCTGAAAACAGGTACACATTGGATTATCAAAGTTTCGAACATGGAGACCATGATCCGTCACCTGGAACGGAGCGATAAGGCTGCGGTCATGCATTTGGGAACGCATCTGGCCAATGTTCTGAAGGTCAGTGACAACCCCTTTGTTCGCCGTACTGCCGGAGAAGCGTTGCTGCAGGTGGCGGAGAAAATGACGTATACGCAGCGCAATGAAATCGTCGTCGAATTGTTCAACGGTCTGGAGCTCGGCGATCTCCGCATCTCCAAATACGTTCCCGAATATTTGGGGGAAATTATTTTACGGCTGTTGCCTCAGGAATTTGACGAATGCATTCTTTCGATGGAACAGCAGCTGCTTACGGCCAATACACAAGTTGCGGCATCGATGGTCCATACGATCGGCGTTATTCTCGGCAGTTTCGATACCTTTGCCGGCAGGCATCGGGAGACGTATGCCGGCGAACACGAAAAAAGGCAGCGGCGGCTGCTGTATCTGATGATCAAGGCCTATGCCCATTACGATACGGAACTCAGCCGAGATGCGTTCCGCTATATTGGCCGCTTTATCTTCAACAACCCGAAGCTGCCGGCGGAACGCGTTGATTTTCTGTTCATTCATTCGTATAAAAAGCTTCTCGTCACGTTGACGGAAAATCGGGAAGGACCGTTGGACTTTTATAGCAATGCCGCCGTATTGAACCATATTTACCGTTATATCGGGTCGCACCAATTCCGGTGCGGCGATTTCGAGCTGCCGAAACGGCAAAAGGTCTGTCTTTATCCCGGCACCTTCGATCCCTTCAGTCTCGGCCACAAGGCCGTGGCTGAAAAAATCCGCGATCTTGGCTTCGAGGTCTATTTGGCCCTTGATGAATTTTCCTGGTCCAAGCATACGCAGCCCCGGCTTATGCGACGGAAGATCATGGACATGTCCACTGCCGATCAGGAGGACATGTACCTCTTTCCCGACGACATTCCCATCAATCTGACGAATGCCGCCGATATGCGGCGTTTAAAAGAGTTATTCAGAGGAAAGGACGTATATCTGGCCGTCGGGACCGACGTGATCGAAAATGCTTCGGCGTATAAGGCAAGGCCGACGCTCGATTCGGTCCATATGATGAATCATATCGCCTTTGCCAGAGAGACGAGAGAAAGTCGTTACAGTACGGGGAAAAAAGAAAATTATCCCATTCAGGGGAAGATTATTACGCTGTTGCTCGATAAATTCTACGAAGATATCAGCTCGACGCGGATTCGTGAAAATATTGACCTGAATCGGGATATATCGAATTTAATCGACGCAGTGGCGCAGAATTTTATTTATGAGAATAACCTTTATCTGCGCGAGCCGGCGTACAAGCATGTCGTCGAAGCCAAGGACATGGGTATCGGCTCATTCAAACAGCGCGGCAGAGAAAGTCTCTGGCCGTTGCGGGAGACGTTGCTGGCTGACGGATATGATACGTCGCTGGTTGAAAATTATATTGAAAGCGACGCCGTGCGGACACTTTATATCGACAGCGCCGGCCAATCTAAGGAAATGGTGGCTTACGCCGCCGTGCACCGCATCGGAGCGCGCAGCCTGTTGACGGAATTCGGCGATCCGACATTGACCGCCCACATTCGCGATACGGCCGACGGCAGTATCGCCGCCATCGGCTTCCTTTATGCCCGCGAGAACGGCGCGATTGCCAATATGGGCGAGATTATCATTACGGAGATTATGACGGAATTGATTGCCAGAGATTTCGCCTATGCCGTCTACCATCCCGTCGACGGCGCCGGGTACCAGCCGGCGATCATTACGGCTCTCCGCAAGCAGGGTTTCGTCAATATCGCTCCTGCCGGCGCGGCGATGCCCGTCTATGCGGTCAGCCTGAAGGCGCCGGTCGTGTTGTTCCGTGACGTCGAAACGGTTATCAAGGCGCCTTTCAACAAGAACCCGCGTGTTTTGCAGGCGCTGGACAGGGCTCATCACAATCTGCTCGCCGTCATGCGCCGCCTTTATCCGGGCAAGCTTATCCTGTCCTTCAACACGAGTATCGTTCACAACAAGATTATCAAGAAGGCCGTCGAGTTGAACGGCGTTTCGCCGGTGCGCGACAATGAACGGCGTTACGGGCCGTACATGTCCGTGCCGTTCGGCAAGACGCTGAGCAGTGTGCTGATTCCGAATACGGTGACGAAAGCCTTGCATATCGAAAAATATTTCAACCGTTACGTCAAAGGGTTCACGATTGCCGAATCGCATCAATATTCTTCCGTCGATAATCAGCTGCGGACAATTAAATCCTTTAACCGTCCCGTTATCCTGATCGACGACTTGCTGCATAAGGGATATCGTATGCAGATGCTGACGCCGGTGCTGGAGCGTAATCAGATTGAAGTCAAGACCGTTCTCGTCGGCGTCATTACAGGTCGTGCCGTCGATATGATGGCGGCCAGAAAGCTCAACGCCGATGCGGCGTATTTTCTGCCGACATTGGAGATATGGTTCAATGAACGGGATTGCTATCCGTTTTTGGGCGGTGACAGCATTGACAATGCCGGCGATTACAGCAGCTATGGCCGCAATCCTTCGATCAATTTGGTGTTGCCTTATGTCAAACCGGGTTTCATCGGTCACGGCGATGACGATGCGGCATTTGCCTATTCCCTGACCTGTCTCGAAAATGCCCGCGCCATTATGGAAACCCTGCAAGAGGAATATCAGAAAAATTATGAAAAGAAACTGACCTTGAAGCGTCTCGGCGAAGTGCTGACAGCCGTGCGGATCCCCGATATTGACGTCGGCGTCCGCTTTGATGAAAATATGGCGCCGACACGTTTTATTGAAAACGACCTGGAACGGTTGAAACGACTGCGCTGGGGCAGCAGCCGCGCGCAACGGAGCGGCGTCCGAACGCCGGGGAAGGAAGAGGTGTAAAAGGTGAGCAAGTATATTCATGATTTGCCGGCAGCCGCCGGCATTGAGGCGCAGCAATGGCAGCCTCACATCAGACAAAGGCATAAAAAAATGCGCGCACATATTCTGGCTCTCGGCGATGTCGGCATGACTATGCTGTTGGGGTTGCGGTTGTTGGGCGGCGATGTCATTTCATCCATCGGGATCTGCGACTTGGATGAAAAGAATCTGGCCCGTTTGGAAATGGAAATCAATCAGGTTCGCTATCCGTTTGGAGAGGTCAGTCTGCCGCCCGTCGATATTGTGACGGAAAAAGAGCTCTTCGCTTGTGATGTGTTTATCTTCTGCGCCAGCAAAGGAGTGCCGCCTGTCGGCGCCGGCGGCGATGTGCGCATGGCTCAGCTTGAAGCAAACAGAGAGCTGATCGGGTACTTTGCCGCGTTGGCTGCCGCCGCGTCCTACGACGGCCTGGTTTGCGTCGTTTCCGATCCCGTCGATCCTCTTTGCGCCGCTTTCCTCGACGCGTCACAACTGTCGCCGACACAGATTCAGGGATACGGTCTCGGCGTCATGCATGCGCGGGCGTGCTATTATGCTGAACGGGAGCGGGAGTTCGGCGCCTATCTTACGGACGGCAGGGCTTTCGGCCCCCATGGGCGGGATCTCGTTCTGGCCAACAGTTTGGAACACTATGACGACGCCTTGTCGCGCCGGCTGACGGAACTCGTCGTCGCGGCCAATGTAGCTGTCCGCGATCTGGGCTATAAGCCGTATATCGCGCCGGCGCTTTCGTCGGCGGCCATTTCCATCGTGCTGACGCTGCGCGGCGCCTGGCATTATGGTTCCGTTTATCTCGGCAATGAACGGGAAGGGGCCTTCTTCGGACTGAAAAACCGGCTGACGTCCGACGGTTTCCGCTATGAAGATATAGCGGCGGCGGGACCGCTCTTCGCAAGGCTGCAGCAGGCCTATGCGCAGTTGTGCGAATTTCGCTGAGCGGCGTTTTCGGCAGGAAGGAGGCTTTTCCATGCTTTACGTCGTCAAACCGGCAGGGCCGGTTTCCGACCGTCTTGACACCGTTCTCGCCTATGCGCTGGCCGGTACGGAGTACTGCGTCGTTACGACTGTTGCCGAATTGACGGCATATTGCCGACGCGGCAGTGTAAAAAAAATTCTCTTTGCCGTTTCGTTAGGGTATGGCGGCATCAATCTTGCTTACGCCGAATTGGCGGCATACCTGGCTTTGGAAAAGGATGCGTTGCAACATACCTGCGGCGGCGTTCTGATAGACGGCGACAGCGAATTGTTTACGAAAAAAGTCGGCCGCGAACTGATCTTTCTGGCCAATCGGGCAGGTTGCCTGTTCCCCGGCAAGCCGCTGGTGGAGGCGACGGGAACGCTGGCGAATTTTGCCGTCCAGGCGGCTCTTCAAGGCGTCGACACGCTGCAGGCCTATAAGTTGAGCGCGCGCCGCCTCGTGCGCAAGGTGACGGCGTTTTCGCCGGCGCCGGTCAGCGCGGAGAACGTACTGGCCCTTCATACCAGCAGCCGCAGCACGTCCAATACGCTGCTGCTGTGGGAAATGGTGCGGCGGCATCTGTCTTCCGAGATCGCCGTCAACGAGATTTCGCTGCGCAACGGCGCCGTCGTGGATTGTCGCGGGTGCAGCTATGAAACGTGTCTTCACTTCGGTGAGAAAGGTGACTGCTTCTATGGCGGGCTCATTGTCGATACCGTTTATCCTGCCGTCAAAACCTGCGACGTCATGGTTCTGATTTGCCCGAATTACAATGATTCCGTCAGCGCTAACATGATGGCCTTCTTTAACCGCTTGACGGCATTGTTCCGCAAGGATTCCGAAACCTTTGCCGGTAAACGGGTTTATGGCATTATCGTTTCCGGTTACAGCGGCGGCGATCTGGTTGCAGAGCAGATATTGGGCGCCATGAACTGTAATAAGAATTTCATTTTGCCGCCTCGCTTTTCGTTGACGGAAACGGCCAATGATCCGCAACAGATTTTGTCCTGTCCGGGCATTGAAGAGCGGGCGAAAATCTTTGCGGCGCAGATCATGAACGGGCAGGCATAAGCCGCAGTCGTTCTCCGGTATTTGTTTTCCCGTATTCGGTGTCGCGCGTGGCGGCTTCGTCCTCGGCAGAGCCGCTCCCGCTCAAGTAAAAGGGACAGCTTGGTAATTCTTATGGAAACACAGGAAGGTAAGTATACAAAATAATCGGCTTCACCCTATTTTCTTCCGTTCCTCTTTGTATTATAATAAAAACCGTGTGAAAGGAAATTTTTGTATCCCTATTATTGACAAGGAGTGTATTTCAATGAGATTTACCGAAGACTTAAAAGCTCGTGTAACGAAGGCGCAGAAGAAGATCGTTCTTCCAGAAACGAACAGCCGTCGCGTGTTGAAGGCTGCCGAACGCGTATTAGCTGACGGCTTTGCCCGAATCATTCTCGTCGGCAAGCTGGATCAGATCAAAAAAGACGCATCCAAGTTCCAGATTGATTTGACCGGTGTGGAAGTAATTGATCCGGAAACGTATTATCGCATGGATGAATTGTGCGAATATTTCGCCAAACGCCGTGAAAAGAAGGGCATGACCGTAGAAAAAGCGCGTGAGATCATGACTGCCAACCATACGATGTTCGGTGCCGGTCTCGTTGCTCTCGGCGAAGCGGATGGCGTCGTATCCGGGGCGGCTACGACTTCTGCCGACGTTATCCGGGCCGGTCTTCAGGTTATTGGTCCAAGTAAAGGCAACAGGACTGTTTCCAGCGCGTTCATTCTCCTGACCAATACGCCGCAGTACGGTGATAATGGCATCCTCGTCCTCGGCGACTGCGGCGTTATCCCGAATCCGACGGCGGAACAGCTTGCCGATATTGCCTGCATCTGCGTATATCGGGCGCGTCGTACGGTGCAGATGTTGGATCCGAAAGTCGCCTTCCTCTCGTACTCCACGAAGGGCAGCGGCAACGGCGATTCGGTGGATAACGTGCGCCGCGCCATAGAAATTTTGAAGGAACGCAACGTCGACTTTGAATTTGACGGCGAACTGCAGGCCGATGCCGCTTTGGTTCCTGAAGTCGGTAAACATAAGGCTCCCGGCTCCAAGGTTGCGGGCTATGCCAATGTCCTCATTTTCCCGAACCTCGATGCGGCGAACATCGGTTATAAAATGGTACAGCGCTTTGCCAATGCGACTGCTCTCGGCCCCTTGGTTCAAGGTCTGGCCAAGCCGATTCTCGACCTTTCCCGCGGCTGCTCATCTGAAGATGTCGCTGACGTTGTTGCCGTATGCTGCTCCGACGCGATTACGGCCGATATCTATGAAAAAGAGTTTGCTGAATCGCAACAGACTCAGCAATCGCAGCAACCTCAATTATAAGCAGGCACTAAAAAACCACGCAGCCTTTCGTTTGCGTGGTTTTTTTTCGGATCTGCCTCTGCCCTTTAACGGCCGGGCCGCCGGCGTATATTGCCGATAACCATATGCGGACTGAGGCTGCGGTAAGCCATGAATGTGAAGAAGAGGAAACCGAAGAGGAAAGCGACGGCATATTCCATCGTCAGCGGTTCCCGAAGCATGTAGAAATAGGCGCAGATAAGGGTCAGCAGGAGACTGGCGTAAAGCGAGACGATAACGCACCAGGTGCGCTGACCGCGGTCGCGGAGCCGGAGAAAGTCCTTCCATTTTACGTAGGCCGTCAGCGTCGACAGCAGTAGCGCGACGGCGGCGACGGCGGAGAGAATCGGCGAGATTGCCGTGTAGAGGGAAATGAGAAGTAAGAGCATAAGCGCGAAGGTGACGAGAAAAATCCCTTCCTGCAGGCGCAGATCCTTTTTCAGTTCCGCGTCGGCAGGCGGTCTCCGTCTTCGTTCGGAACGTTCCATCATGAAGTCAGACTCCTTTCAAAACACAATACATTCTTTCGTTATTATACCACAAAGAGGAGCAGCCGTTCCTAGAGGAGGTATGGATTATGCATGCAGTGAAGCACTATGATGTTATCATTATCGGCGCCGGTCCGGCCGGGATTTTTACGGCCTTGGAATTGGCCGGCAAAGGCCTTCGGATATTGATTGTCGAAAAAGGGCAAGATATCCGCAGCCGTATTGAGACGAGCCGCAATACGAATGCGCTGCCGAAGGATAAGGTGCGTAACGTCGTCTGCGGTTGGGGCGGCGCCGGGGCTTTCAGCGACGGCAAATTGACTTTGACGACGGAATTCGGCGGCAACCTGACGGACTATATGTCGGCAGGTGAGCTGCGCGAAAAGATTGCCTACGTAGACGAGGTCTATTGCCGTTTCGGCGGCGCCGAGCGCAAGGTGTACGGCGGCGGCAATGAGGAAAATATCCGCCAGATTCAGCGTAAGGCCGCAGCCGCTGATCTGCGCTTTATTCCGGCCCGCATCCGTCATTTGGGAACCGACGTGAACGGTCTCATCTTGACGAACATGCGCGACTTCCTCGAAGGGAAGGTCGATATTATGGCCGATACGGCAGTGGAACAGATTGTGGTGGAACACGGCGCCGTCGTCGGCGTCATCATCGCCGAACAGCTTTATCGCTGCCGTTATCTCGTCAGCGCGCCCGGACGGGAAGGGTCGGAATGGTTTGTCAAGGAAGCCGCCCGGATGGGATTGCAGTTGACAAGCAATGCCGTGGATATCGGCGTGCGCGTCGAAATGCCGGCGGAAATCTTGGAGACCATTACGCAAGTCGTCTATGAATCGAAGCTGATCTATTTCAGTCGTTCTTTCGACGATCGGATACGGACGTTCTGCATGAATCCGTACGGCTTTGTCGTGACCGAAAACAATGACGGCCTGCTGACGGTAAACGGGCACAGTTATGCCAACCGCCGCAGTGAAAATACAAATTTCGCCATCCTCGTGTCGAAGAAATTTACGGATCCTTTTCACGAGCCGATCAAATACGGGAAATATATTGCCAATTTGGCGAATATCCTGGGCGGCGGCGTTATCGTTCAGCGTCTCGGCGATCTTCTCGACGGTCGCCGTTCGACGGAAGAACGGATCCGCCGCGGTCTTGTGCGCCCGACATTGCAGGAGGCGACGCCGGGCGACTTGTCGCTGGTTCTGCCGTACCGTCATTTGCAGGACATTAAGGAAATGCTGGAAGCGCTCGACGCCATTGCACCGGGAGCCAATTCGCGGCATACGCTCCTTTACGGCGTAGAAGTAAAATTTTATTCGAACCGTATCGAATTGAACGACAAGCTGGAAACGAAGATTCCCGATTTCTTCGCTATCGGCGACGGCGCCGGCATTACGCGCGGTCTCGTTCAGGCGTCAGCGGCGGGAGTCACCGTAGGCAGAGAGATTTTGCGGCGCGCCGCGCAAGAAAAATAATGAAGAACAGCACGGAATAGTGTATAATAAAGCGGTACCGGTTTTGTAACTTATGACAAAGGAGAGATCCAACGTGATTGAACGTTATACGAAAGAAGAAATGGGCAAGCTCTGGACGGAATACAATGAATGGGATACGCTGAAAAAGGTGGAAATTCTGGCCAGCGAGGCTCAGGCTTCATTGGGGAACATACCGCAGGAAGCTGCTGCCGCTATCAGAGAAAGGGCCGCCTTTTCCGTTGAACGGATTCATGAGATCGAAGCGGAAACCCATCATGATATTGCCGCTTTCGTATCCACGTTGTCCGAAAATATCGGAGATGCGGGAAAATATGTGCATCTCGGCCTGACGTCGACTGACGTCAAGGATACGGCGATGGGATATATGTTGAAAGAAGCAGCGGATATCCTGCTCAAAGATCTGGAAGAATTTCGGCAGGTCCTGCGCCGCCGCGCCGTGGAATTCAAATACACGCCCTGCATCGGCAGGACGCACGGAATTCACGCCGAAGCGACCACTTTCGGGCTGAAGCTCTGCAATTGGCTGGCTGAAACGGAACGGAATATTGAGCGTATGGAGCACGCCAAAAAAACGATCGCCGTCGGTAAAATTTCCGGTGCCGTCGGTACGTACGCCGACGTCGATCCCTTTGTCGAAGCCTACGTCTGTGAACGGCTGGGCATTGCGCCTTCGCCGATCTCTTCGCAGACGCTGCAACGCGACCGCCACGCCGAATTTGTCTCTACGTTGGCCGTAATCGCCAGCTCTATCGATAAATTTGCTACGGAGATCCGTCATCTGCAACGTACGGAAGTGCGTGAAGCGGAAGAATATTTCAGTCCGAAACAAAAGGGCTCTTCCATCATGCCGCACAAACGGAATCCGATTACTTGTGAACGAATGTGCGGTTTAGCCCGCGTTATCCGCGGCAATGCGCAGGCTGCGCTGGAAGACGTAGCGCTCTGGCATGAACGCGATATTTCCCACTCTTCCGTAGAGCGGGTTATCCTGCCGGACAGCACCATTGCGCTGGACTATATGCTGCAAACCTTTACGCGCGTCGTTGACCGCCTGATCGTCTATCCGGAAAAAATGCTGGCAGACTTGAATCTTACAGGCGGCTTGATCTACAGTCCGATTCTCCTCAATACGCTCGTCGAAAAAGGCGCTGTTCGCGAACAGGCCTACCGCTGGGTACAGCGCAATGCCATGAAGCGTTGGCTTGACGGAGAAGACTTCCTGGAAAACCTGAAAGGCGATGAAGATATAGCGAAATTCATGACCAATGAAGACATTGAGGCGACCTTCGACGTCGGCAAAATGCTCAGTCATGTCGATACGATCTTTGCCCGCTTCGGGTTATAAGAAAAAAAGGACAGATGAAAAGCAGTACCGTTATGAGGCGAGTGCCTTGGGCGGTACTGCTTTTTTGAAAAGGAGGCGCCGGTGTGGGAAAAACTATTTTACCGGCAGACTGCCTGTTTTCGAGAGAATAAAAAATCCCTTCGGAGCCAAGTTGTTGACCTGACCCCAAAGGGATTTTGCTGACGTCGCTTCCGTCCAGTAAGAAAAACTTATTTGGAGTACAATTCGACGATAAGTGTTTCGTTGATTTCGATCGGCAGTTCACTGCGTTCAGGAATACGTGTCAGTGTGCCTTCGAAGCCGTCGAAGTTCTTTTCAATGTAAGGAACATCGAAACTCTTCAATTCCTGGAAGGATTTTTTATACATTTCGTTTGTGCGGGAATCTTCTTTCAACGATACGACCGAGCCGACAGCCACATTGGCCGAAGGAATATCGCAGCGTTTGCCGTTGACCAAAATATGACCGTGGTTGACCATCTGACGCGCCTGACGAATGGAATTGGCGAAGCCGATACGATAAACGATATTATCCAGACGGCATTCCAGCAACTTGAGCATGTTTTCGCCCGTAATGCCTTCTTGCTTTCTGGCTTTGTCATAATAACGGACAAACTGACGTTCGAGCAAGTTATAATATGCTCTGAGCTTCTGTTTTTCCAATAACTGTGTACCGTATTCGGACATCTTTTTTTGCCGTTGATCCTTCTTGACCCGTTTTAATGCCTTCGGATGTCCATAGACGTTTACTCCGAAACGGCGACATTCCTTAAATCGGGGTTCTCTCCTCGTTGCCATTTTTCACATCACCTCATTAGTTTAATTTGATTATACATAATGCAACGTAAAAATTATAGCGTTTTGGCGGCTAAAAGTCAATGATGGGGAAGGGGAACGTTGCTTTCCGAGGGAGCGGAGGAGAAAGAGGGCAGCAGGGAGCGGAAGCGGCGTGCGCACGGGATCAACGGGGATGAAAGGGCGCTTCTGGTAACGATTTTGCGTGTATCGCAAAATCGTTACCGTCTTGAAATGATTCATTTTGAAAAAATTTTAATCTGTTTCTAATCAAAATTGCATTTACATTTACGGAATATTTGGTATGATATGGGTGTAGAAAGAATCATCTACGACATGTTGAAGATATAAGTTGTTCATATACCCCTCGAACACCCCTATCTTATATCTGTCAACCCTATGGTATCGTCTTCCCCCGATGATATCTTAGTAAAAGAAACCGGCAGAAATGCCGGTTTCTTTTTTTATATTATTCATGAAATGGTATAAAATATACAAGAAAAATCCAGCCCGCTATGAAGGGCCGATTTTTAACAATTACTGTAAAAGTATAGTTTTACAGTAATTTGAGAATCGATCGCATTAAACAAAACCTTGATAACCATGCCGATCTTTGCGATTTTTTGACGTTGACATTTTCAATATTTCGTGACATAATGTTGGTGACGATGGGGAAGAAAATCCTTCGTGTTATATTGATTTTGGAGGTGAATAAAATGCATGTAGTTTCTGATGAATGTGTAAAATGCGGCGCTTGCGCTGACGTATGTCCGGTTAGCTGCATTACTGAAGGCGAAACGAAGTATGTTGTAGGCGATGCTTGCATCGACTGCGGCGCTTGCGAATCCGTTTGCCCGACCGGCGCTATTGCAGCTGAATAATAGCAGTTTAACCGTCAATGCAGGTGCATTGGCGGTTTTTCTGTTTATCTGGCGGATATGTAAAAGGATTCTTGACAGAACAGAAAATATATACTATACTAGCTAGGTAATCGCCACTATAGCTCAGCTGGCAGAGCATCTCATTCGTAATGAGAGGGTCGTAGGTTCAAATCCTATTAGTGGCTCCAATCAAGAACTAAGCTCCCGATTCTTCGGGAGCTTTTATTATTTTTGCAAGACAGGAGCGTTTATAAACATGAGGAATAATGAAGATTGAAGCGTTTTCGTAGTGCGCTGTGAAGAATGAGAGGGTGTTAGGACCATAAGGTGCGGTACGACATAATAACAGTCCTGCCGGTAGCGGGAATCCTCGGTTGCGATAAGAGGCCTTTTATGTCCGTTTATATGAGTGACCAAAGGGGAGGTGCGATATTGTCGATTTCGTTGTAATACAAACCGCGATAAAAGACATCCTCCGGTATAATCAAGGCATAGCAAAGGAATCCTATGAAGAGATAGGCAGTTCGTACATCAAGAAGGAGGAAGGCTTTATGATTACCAAAGAACATACGTTGGCGCAGATCGTCAAAGAGTATCCGCAGACAATCCCGTATTTTAATGATCTTCATTTCGATTATTGCTGTGGCGGCGGCATTCCTCTCGCAGAAGCCGTTAAAGATACGGATCTGAATGTTGATACGGTTGTGAAGGAAGTGAACGCGTTTATTGCCGAGCATGAGAATAAGCCGGCGTTGGAAGTCGATTCCATCGATCGTTTTAAGCAACAGTCCGTTGCCGCTATGTTGACCGAGCTGGAGGCGACACATCATGTTACGGAAAGACGATTGATGGCGGCCGTTGAGGAAGGCTTAAATAAGATTCTTCTTGTCCATTATCCGCACCACGGCGAAGCTTTGACGCGGCTGCATCATACGTATGCGGCGTTGAAGGCGGAATTGGAGGAACATTTTGCCAAGGAAGAAAAGCTGGTCTTTCCTTTGATGCGCGAACATACGCATCCGGATGCAGCGACGTTAGCCTATGTGCAGCGTTTGGAAGAAGAACACGCTGGAGCTGGCGATTTGATTAAGGACATACAGCAGATGACGGATCAGCTGACCCCGCCGGCCGATGCCTGTCCGACGTTCAAACAGACGTACCGGCTGTTGGGAGAGCTCTTTGACGATGTTTTTGTCCATATTTTTAAGGAAAACGCCATCGTCTTTCCGGAGTATGCGGAACAGTAAGAAATGACTGCCGGTGGAGAAGCAGATCGCACTGCGACCGGTTCCGATGCAGATACGGGGATAAAAAATAATCGATTGACAATGAAACACGTCTATGCCGGTTATCGGCATGGGCGTGTTTTTGGCAGAAGACGCGGAGCGGCGAATGATAACGGAAGAAGCGGTGTTCTTTGCCGAATTACGGGACAAACCAAGATGCTGTTGACCATAGGTTGTTCTGTTGATATAATTATAAAAACAGATACGAACAAAAATAAACATAGCTATTTCAGAAAGAGGAGGAAACGATGCTGCAAGCCGAGCGACACCAGTATATATTTGATACGTCAGAAGCAGGCAAGGGGCTTACGGTGTCGCGTACGGGCAATACGATTCAATACGGTATTGACGGTACGATGATTGATTTATCTGGCAATAGCAGTATTACGAATGTCATCGATAAACTGGGCCAGGGGTTCAAACTAAAGAGCGGAACTACGGAAACAGCGGTGGCTCTTGACGGAACGGAAGCGCCGACTGTAGAATTTGCGTCGGACGACAACCTTTCCGTTAAGTTGGAAGACAAGAAGGTGACGTATGGATTAAATAAGGCCGGTATCATAACGACTTTGGGCGATACTTTTGCGAAAGTGGATGCCAGCAATCTGACAGATGAAAATGTGACCAGCTGGAAGGAAAAACTGGGGATTACCGGCGCACAGTCAGGCACTGCCGCCTCCTGGATGATTGCCGATAAAAACGGTACAGTGACGACGATTGCCAAAGATGGACAGGTGAAATTCGTCGACGGCAATAACACGACCGTTGAAGTTACAAAAGATGCCGACGGCAAAGCCACTGTCAAAGTCCATATGAGCGATGACGTTACGTTCGGGAAAGCAGGCGCAGACGGCAAAGACGGTCATATCGGCGTGAACGGCAAGGACGGTGTGTCCGGCGTCGGCATTGACGGTAAGGACGGCACACCGAGCGTAACAATTTTCGGCAAAGACGGCGTCGACGGTGTGAACGGAGCCGAAGGGCATATCGGCTTGAACGGCAAAGACGGCCTGACGGATATCCGGACGGGATCGGGCGCCGCCGGTGTTGACGGTAAGAACGGCGAAACGGCGACCCGCATCGTTTACAAGGACCCGAAAGGCATTGAGCATCAGGTGTCCACCCTTGACGACGGCATGAAATTCAACGGCGACGACGGCAAGGTAATCGCCAAGAAACTGAACGAGCAACTGTCTATCCGCGGCGGTGCGAAAGGGGCGCTGACGACGGGAAATATCGGCGTTACGGCAAAAGACGGCGGCTTGCAAATCGCTTTGGCGAAAGAGCTGACAGGACTGGCATCGGTTACGTCGCAGACCGTGACGGCGTCGGAAAAACTGGTTATCGGCACGGGTAAAGCGGCGACGACGATCCGTTCGGCGACGGTTACGAAAGGCGACGGCACGACCGGCACGGCCCTTGATCTCGGCGGCGCGCGGCTTACGAACGTGGCTGCCGGCACGGCGGCTACCGATGCCGTAACGAAGGGGCAGGTAGATGCTCTCCTCGGCGGCGTCAACTCGGGCATTGCCGGCGTGGAAAAGCGCATGAATAAGACCGGCGCCGGAGCGGCAGCGTTGGCGGCGCTGCATCCGCAGGATTTTGATTCTGACGACAAGCTGGATATTGCCGCCGGTTACGGGCATTACGGAAACGCCAATGCCCTGGCGGTCGGCGCCTTCTATCGGCCGAATGATACGACAATGGTTTCTGTCGGCGGCAGTTTTGGCGGCGGTGAAAATATGCTTAATGTCGGCGTCACTATGAAGGTCGGCAAGAGCAATCCCTATGCAGGGTATTCGAAGGCCGAACTGGTGCAGACCATCACAAGTCAGAACCGGCGAATTGAAGAAATCGGCAAAGAAAATCGGCAGTTGAAGGAACAGATGGATGAAGTGATGAAACAATTGGCCGCCTTGCAGCAAAAATAAGGCGCAGGCAATAGGAATCCCCGCCCTCCTGAGAGGGCGGGGATTGTTGTTGTCTGCGAAAAACGGTTCGGATTAGGACCGTTCGTTGCCGGACGGCGGCGTTTCGCCGGCCGGGGACAGGTCCTTTTCGTAGACGGGGAAGATCGCCGTGACGACGGTTCCCTCGCCGAGCTTACTGTCCAGTTTGAGGGCTGCATTATTGTTGCGGGCGATGTAACGGGCAATGGAAAGACCGAGGCCGGAGCCGCCCGTGTCCTTTGTCCGCGACGTGTCGACGCGGTAGAAGCGGTCGAAGACGTGGGGAATATCTTTTTCCGGGATCCCAATGCCCGTGTCGCGGACGCTGAAGCTGACCGTGCTCTTTACGACCCGGCAGGAAAGGGTGACGGTGTTGCCGGGGTCCGTGTATTTCAGCGCGTTGTCGGTGAAGATGCGCAGCATCTGTTTGACGCTGGCCGGATCGGCGTAAATGGGGGCGGATTCATTTTCTCCCAATATGATACGGCGGCCGTCGGCGACGGGCAGGAGCTTTTCATACAGGTCTTTGAGGAGTTCCGCCGAATCGATTTTCTCGAAGTGTTCCTGCAAGGTGCCGTTGCTGGAGCGGGCGAAGAAGAGCAGTCGTTCGATAAGCTGCCGCATATAATCAGTTTCCGACTTGATGGCGTCAATGCTCTCGTTTACGATTGCCGGATCGTTTTTGCCCCAGCGGTCGAGGAGATCAATGTAGCCCATGATCACGGTCAGCGGTGTCCGCAGTTCGTGCGAGGCGTCGTTGATGAAGCGCTGCTGGCGGTTGTAGCCGGCCTCAATCCGGTCCAGGGCCTGGTTGATCGTCACGGCGAGACTGCTCAACTCATTTTGTCTGCCTGAAAGAGAAATGCGTTTTCCAAGTTGCGGCACTTCAATTCCTTTCAGCGTCTCCTTGATGCGCTCGATGGGGGCCAGGGCCCGTTTCATCAGATACGTGCCGGAGATGGTCGTCAAGGCGATGCAGATGAGAATGGAGACGACGAGATATTCGGACAGGAGTTCGAGAAATTCATTTTCCTTCGTCGTATCTCGTTCGAAACGCAGATAAAAGGTTTGGCCTTGCGGATTTTTCCAGGTCTGGTAGTAGATGAATCGTTTCGCGTCCTGATTTTGCACGACCGAGGGCAGGGGAGGAGAGCCGTCGCCGGTAATGGTGTCGTCAATGTAGCGATCGCTCAGGTTGCGCATCAAATGGGCCGGCCCATTGTCCAGGAGCAGCTTGCCGGATTGATCGTAGATCTGGAGTTTGACGAAGGGCTGCAAGTTGGCGTGCGTCAGAACGGACGGATCCATTCTGCCGTATGCGTTCAGGTAGGCTTCGGTTGCTTCGGCGCTGGCATAAAGTGAGCTGCGCGCCGATTCGTTAATAAAAAGATGGATGCCCGTTACGGTGATGATGGCGACGAGGAGGAGAATAAAACTGACGATGGAAGAATAGAGAAGCACCATCTTCGTGGATATCGGTAGCGAGATCCGTGTTTTTCTCCATTCGCCGCGTTTAATCTTTTGCCACATAGCCGACGCCGCGAATCGTATAAATATACTTTTTGGCGCGCTCCTTTCCCAGTTTGCCGCGAATATACCGGATATAGACATCGACGACATTCGTATCGCCGATGTATTCATATCCCCAGACTTCTTCCAGGATCCGTTCCCGCGTGAGGACGATGTTCTTGTTGCGGATCAGATAAGACAGAAGTTCGAATTCTTTCTTTGTCAGCAAGATGCGGGTATCGTCAAGCTGTACTTCATGCCGGTCGAGAAATAGCTTCATGTCCTTCAGATGCAAGGTGTTTTCCGCCGGATTTCCGTTGCCCCGTTCCCGCAGCAGGACGCGGATGCGGGCGAAAAGTTCCTGACTGTTGAACGGTTTGGTCAGATAATCGTTGGCGCCGAGGTCGAGGCAGGCGACTTTGGTTTCGATATCGTCTTTGGCGGAGAGCATCATAATCGGCATATCCGTGTTTTCGCGGCTCTGTTTGCAGATCGTCATGCCGTCGATGTCCGGCAGCAGGATGTCGAGCAGCATCAGATCAAACTCTTCACGGCCCAGTCTGTCCAATGCGGCGGAGCCGTTGTATTCGATGGTACATTCATACCCTTCATGTTCCAGTTCCATTTGAATAAAACGGGCGATATGCCGTTCGTCTTCAACGACCAGAATGTGGGTTCTTCCAAACATAGATCCTCCTAATATAACGCATACAGATTATATATATCCTTATTATACATGATAGGCAGTCAAGAAGAAACGGTTATTTGCCGGCTGCGGATTCGCCCTTGCCAGACGGCGGATTCATTGAATTTTATGACGTTCTGTGGTAGCATGATACTATTCAGACGGTTTGTACACTTACTTTTTTCAGGAGGCTTTTGTGCAGGTTATCGGTATCGCCTTGTTGGTTGTTTTTCTCGATCAGGGAAGCAAGTTCCTGATACGGCAGGTCATGGTTCTTCACGAATCGGTACCTGTCGTTCCAGGAATTTTTCATATTTCGTATATATTGAACCGAGGGGCCGCTTTCGGTATTCTGGAGAATCAGCAATGGTTTTTTTTGGCTATTGCCGCCGTTCTCGTCGGTCTGTATGTGCTGTTCCGGCGCAAAATACCGCGGCAAGGCTGTGTGCAGTACGGGCTCGGACTGCTGCTCGGCGGTGCTTTCGGGAATGCCGTCGACCGTTTTTTCCACGGCGCCGTCACGGATTTTTTCGATTTTCGCGTGTGGCCCGTTTTTAACGTCGCCGATATGGGAATCGTCGCCGGCGTCGTTTTGTTGTTGTGGTATTCCTGGACGCATGATCGGGAAGGAGAGAGGAGACCGTGATGGAAACGCGAGCAGTTACGCTGACGGCGGCGGAAGAAGGATTGCGCCTTGATGCCTGTCTGGCGCGGCAGTTGTCCCTTTCCCGCGCTTTTGTGCAGACGCTGATCCGTGAGGGACGGGCGACTGTCGGTGGCAAGGCCGTAAAGGCCAATTATCGCGTGTCCGCCGGGGAGCTGCTGACCGTTTTGTTGCCGGAAGCGGCGGCGGAAACGACGGCGGCAGAGGATATTCCGCTGCAGATCGTTTATGAAGACAGCGATATCATCGTTATCGATAAGGCGCGCGGCATGGTCGTCCATCCGGCGGCGGGAAACCGTCACGGCACCTTGGTCAATGCCTTGCTCCATCATTGCCACGGCGAGCTATCCGGCATAAACGGTGTTATCCGTCCCGGCATCGTTCACCGCCTGGACAAGGATACGTCGGGGATCATGGTGGCTGCCAAGACGGATGCGGCTCATCGCGGACTGGCGGCGCAGATCAAGGCTCATACGGCGCGGCGCAGCTATTGGGCCCTCGTTCACGGCAATATTGTCGAGACGAAGGGGGTTATTGACGGCGCTATCGGACGGCATCCGAAAGACAGGATTAAAATGGCCGTCGTCGCCAAAAACGGCAGAGAGGCGGTTACGCATTTTACGGTGCAGCGGCGGTACGGCGAATACACGTGGGTCGAATGCCGTCTGGAAACGGGACGAACCCATCAGATCCGCGTCCATATGGCCTATATCGGCCATCCTGTCGTCAATGATCCGTTGTACGGCTATAAAAAGGACGCCTTCCCTATTGTCGGGCAGGCGCTGCATTCACATACGTTGGATCTGGTTCATCCCGTTACGGGACAGGCCATGCATTTTGAGGCGCCGGCGCCGGCCGATTTTCTCGCTTGTCTGGCCGCGGCTGCCGGCAGTGAAGGATAGGAGGGCGGAATGGAAAAAATCAAAACCGTATTGTTGGACGAAAAGGCGATCGGCAGGGCTGTTCGCCGTATTGCCCACGAAATTATCGAACGCAATAAGGGGCTGGAGAATACGATTCTCGTCGGGATTCACACGCGCGGTGTGCCGCTGGCCAAGCGACTGGCCGTGGAACTGGAAGCGATCGAAGGTCTGTCCGTGCCGGTCTTCGACTTGGATATATCGGCATACAGGGACGACGGCAAAAGGCGCATCGAAAAAGTCGGCAGCGGGCAGCCGGCTTTTGACGGCGACGGCAAGACGATCGTTCTCGTCGACGATGTCCTGTTTACGGGCAGGACGGTGCGTTCGGCGTTGAACGCCATTATGGAGTCGGGCAGGCCGCAGTTTATCGAGCTGGCCGTATTGATTGACCGCGGCCATCGGGAACTGCCGATTCGCGCGGATTATGTCGGTAAGAGCGTGCCGACGTCACGGCGCGAAACCGTTGCCGTTCGCCTGTCCGAAACGGACGCTGTCAATCAGGTCGTCTTGTGTGAAGAAACGTAAAAAGAAGAGAAGGATGCGCCGTGCATTCTTCTCTTCTTTTTTCGGTTTGGAGCAAGGAAAAAGCGGCCTTCTCATCTGCCGCTTTCGTGTTTGTCGGATACGTGCCGCCAGTACCGGCTTACGGTGACGATTGGGCGATGATTTCTTTGCCGTCAACGTAGACGATCGTCGGATTCGGCCGTTTCTTTTCCAGCAGATCCAGCATCAGGCGCATACATTCTTCGCCGATCGTGCCCATGGGAATGTCGATACGCGACAGCGCCGGTACGGCGAAGTCGTTCATTTCCGGCATGTTGATACCGACGGTAAAGATTTCCAGTTCATCGGGGATGACGGTTCCCAGGGAATGACAGGCATAAAGGACGCCGTGCGCCAAGACGTCGGATTCGCAAAAAAGGGCCTGCGGCAGCCGGTGCGCGGCGTGAAGTTCTTTGAAAACGTCGACGGCGCTGGCCGACGAGGTGCTGCAGAGGATGATCCGTTCGGTCGGAATCGGGTGGCCTGCCGCCGCAAACGTATCGAGGAAGCCGTTCATCCACATGCGCATAATGGGAAACGTCGTATCGTGCGTCAACACGCCGGCATCGTAGATTCCCTTTTTCAGGAAATGCCGTGCCACGTTGCGGCCCACTTCGTAGTTGTCCATCGTCACGCTGCTGTATTTTTCGGACGTGCGGTTAAAGAGCACGACCGGACAGGGAAGGCTGATGGAGTTTAAATAATCCATGTCGCTGTTGGACATGTTGGCAATGATAATGCCGTTAAAATACTTGTTCTGTTCCGTTTCCAGCTGTTTTTGCAGCTGATCGACCTTGTAGGGAACGACTGTCAGATGGGCAATGCGGTTTTGCCGCATCATTTCGCGCTGAATTCCCAACGTAATACGGGCCAAATAGTTGATACGGAAGTCCGTAGCCCAGTAGAAGGCTATGGAATAACCGTCGGCACTGGATGCGCGCAATTTTTTTGCCGATTGGTTCGGGACGTAGTTCATGGCATTGGCGATTTCCGTGATTTTCCGTTGCGTGTCTTGCGAAATTTTCCGTTCTTTTCCTTTTCCGTTCAGGACTATCGATACCGTCGCGATGGAGACGCCGGCCTCCTTGGCGATATCTTTGATTGTCGGCATAGGATCACCTCTTTTTTTTATTGTGACATAAGTAACGCAGTTTTTCAACTCTTTCCTAAAATGATGCGTATTTCATATGATATAATGGAAAAAACAGGATACGTTGTTAAGGAGAGAGAGCTGTGGAAGGAAACGATAAGCATATTAAAACGGCCCATATGGTGTTGGGCCGGGATCTGAATCATCATGACACGCTGTTCGCCGGACAGGGAGCTTCCTATCTGATTGAATGCGGTTTTTTTGCGGCGCAGGGATTTTTGGACACGACGGATATCGTGTTTCTCGGTCTTGACGGTTTCCGCTTTTGGCGGCCCGTCCGTAAGGGGGAAACGTTTGCGCTGGAAAGCACGCTTGTCGCGGCAGGCAGGACGAGTGTTGCCGTCCATGTGCTGCTGACCGTTCATGATGAGGCGGCGGCGGAAGCCTTTGCGACCTTTGTTCGCGTTGACGGCGGCGGCAACGCGACGGCGCACGGCCTGAGCCTGCCGCCGCTGACCGGGGCCGCCGCTCTGTTGCGGCAGCGGTATGACCGCTATCAGGAGGCCGGACGATGACCTTTGCTGCAGAAGTGGATGAACTGCTGCGCAACTTGGCGAAGCCGCCGGGCAGTCTCGGACTCCTGGAAGCACAGGCGCGGCAGGTATTCCTGGCCTGGGGCAATACGGAAACGGCGTTTCGGCCGAAACATATCATTTTTGCCGCCGACAACGGCATTACCCGCTCCGGCGCCGTGCAGCAGCTGGCGGAAATCACGTACATGCAGAGCCGGCAGATGGTGGAAGGCGTATCGGCAGTGACCTGCTTTTGCCGCTGCAACGGGATTCCGTACGAAGTTGTCGATGTCGGCATTGACAGTGATGACGGCGTCGGCATCGACCGGAAGATTCGCCGCGGCACGCGGGACTTCGCCGTTGAGCCGGCGATGACGGCGGCGGAACTGGAACGGGCGCTGGACATCGGCGGTGAACGGGCGGCGGCGGCGAAACGGGACGGCTATACCTGTCTTTCTTTCGGGGAAATGGGCATCGGCAATACGACGACGTCGGCAGCGGTCCTGACGGCGCTCCTGCCCGACCATACGCCGTGGCTGGCAGGCTACGGTTCGGCGCGGGGCAATTACCGACTCCTGCGGCACAAGGAGGAGCTGGTACGGCAAGGACTGCTTGCTTACCCGCAGATACGGGGCAATGCGCTGGAGGCGCTGCGCTGTGTCGGCGGCTATGATCTGGCCGCGCTCTGCGGCGCCATGACGGCCTGCGCCGAACTGCGGCTGCCTTTTTTTATCGACGGCTTTATTACGGCGGCGGCGCTGGCCTGCGCCGTGACGCTGGAACCGTCAGTTCGCGCTTACGCTCTTTTATCGCATTTGTCGCGAGAGCCGGGGATGGCGGCGGCCCTTCGCTATATCGGCCGTGATGAAAACGAGGTTATTTTGCACGGCGGCATGTCTCTCGGAGAAGGCAGCGGCGCCGTTTTGGCTGTCGTACTCTTGCGCTCCATGCTTTATGCCGTCCGGCATATGGCGACGCTGGACGGCATCAATGCGGCAGCGGCGCGGCGACGGGCGGAACGGGACGGGAAAGGAAGGAATGTCGGTGGAAATACGGATAGATGAAGACGTGCGCCGCGGCGCCGCTGCCGTTTTCGAGCGGTTGGGATTGTCGGAGGAAGAGGCGGTCACCCTGTTTTATAAGCGGACGATTGCAGCGGGACGGCTGCCCTTCGGGGCGGCAGGGACGGAGAGCAAGGAAAAGGTCAGGCGCAAGCGGATGAACGAGCGTTTTGCCGAATGGGACGCGCGGTGAACAGGATGTGCTTGCGGAACGGCGAGGAACAAAAAGGGAGTACCGTTACGGTACTCCCTTTAGTATGCCGTTATTTTGCCTGTAAAATGTGTGCGCCGCGGCAGATCTGTTCATCCGTCAGCGTCGATAAGGCGTCGAAGAGACGGCTGTGAAAGGAGCCCAATCCCGGCCCGGCGGCAGCGGCGATTTCGCCGGCAATACCGAGTGTTACGGTGCCGAGGATGGCTGCCCGGAAAGGAGTGCCGACGGCAGTGTAGACGGCGATGAGCACGCCGAGCATACAGCCCGTGCCGGTGAGCCGCGCCAACAGCGGCGTGCCGTTGGCAACGGCGCAGCCGGCGCCGGCAGCGGCGATGATGTCGACAGGGCCGCTCATGACGACGACAGACGTTGTCTTGGTGGCATAGGCTGTCAGCGCTGCCATTTTTTCCTCGTAATTGCCGCGTGTCGGCAGATCTTCGGCGCCGGCGTCAATGCCGATGCCGTGCTGCGGCAAGCCTGCAAGGGTCAGTATTTCCGAGCTGTTGCCCTTGATCACGCAAGGCCGGCAGGCGCTGATGAAGTCGACGGCAAAATTTTTACGCAGCGTGCTCGTCGAGATGCCGGTGACATCGATGAGCGTCGGAATTCCCAAAGAGGCGGCGCGGCTGCCGGCAAGGCGCATAGCTTCCATCCGTTCGTCAGTGATGTTGCCGAGGTTGACGGCCAGCGCGCGGGCCTGGCTGACGACTTCTTCCACTTCGCGGCAATGGGACGCCATGCTGACAGTGCCGCCGACGGCCAGGACGAGATTGGCGCAATCATTCATCGTGATCGGATGGGAAAGGCAGTGGATAAGCGGTTTTTCCGTTTCGATACGGCGGCGCAGCGGTATCAGGTCGGCTGCAACCGACAAATTATTTGGCAAATATATTCACTCCTAATTTTTCCTGCAATTCGCGCAGGACTTTTTGCCGCGTCAGGGCCATAAGCAGCAGGAAGGCAATGGAACCGCCGATCAGGGTGCCCGTAAAGAAGAGGGGAACATAAAAGAACCATGACAGGCCGGCACGGCCGAGAACGAAGGCCATAATGGGGTAAGAAACGATGGCGCCGATAACGCCCGTACCGATGATTTCCCCGACGACGGCAGCCCAGAGTTTTCCCTTTGAATAGCGGTATAAAAGGCCGGATAAGGTGGCGCCGAAGACGGCGCCGGTCAGAGCCAGCGGCGGAATGCCCATAAGCGTCATGCGGATGATACCGATTAGGGTCGCGCAGAGCAGGGCGTACCAAGGCCCCATGAGAACGGCGCAGACGATGTTGATGAGGTGCGCCATGGGGCACATGCCTTCAATGCGCAGAATAGGGGAAATGACGACACCGAGACCGATCATCATTGCCAGAAATACAAGACGCAGTACTTTCTTATCTTTTTCCATAAAAAAACTTCACTCCTTTATCTGTTCCCGTGCGTCCGGTCATGTGAAGTGAAGCCTTTTGGTTGTATACACGCAGGAACGCCCATAGGAAAGCTGAGTAACGGTCGGTACTTACGGTACCCTCTCACCCCGCAACACGGGTTCCCTCGCTGTGACGACATCAATCCAGGGCGCTCCCCCTCGATCCATTTCTTAGTATACACGGAATTTTCAAGTTGTAAAGGCGGCCGAGAGAAGGCCGTTCGCTTTCGGTGTTTTCCCGCATATCCTTTAAGGCCGATTTCTCAGAGTGTCTTCAGCTTCAAACCGGTCATATCCAGCAGCTCTTCCACGGACGAGGCGCCGGTTTCGGCGGCTGCCGCCGCGACGACATGGGCGCAGGCGCGGGCGTCGTCGAGGGCCTGATGGTGGCGGAAGGAAAAGCCGAGATGAGCGGCTACCGTATTGAGTTTGTGATTCGGCAGGTCGGGCCAGACTTTGCGGGAAATCTCGACGCTGCAGGCGTACGTCGTATGGAGCGGTTCCAAGCGGTAGGTCTTAATCAGACTGCGCAAGACGCGTGTGTCGAAAGCGGCGTAATGGGCTACGAGGATGTGGCCGTCCAAATGGCTGCGGATGGCGGGCCAGAGGGCGTCAAAATGATTCTTGTTTTCCACTTGTTGCGGCAAGATGCCGTGAATGCGGATGTTGTCGGGAGAAAAGACCATGAACGGCGGTTTGATAAGCGTATAGCCTTCGCGAATCGTCTTGCTGCCGGCAACGGTGACGGCGGCGAGGGAACAGGCGCTGTTCGGGTATTGATTGGCCGTTTCGAAATCAATGGCCGTAAATTCGAGCATCGGCGTTATCCTTTCTTTTTCCTTTTTTCCATTATACCATGAGACTGCAAAAAATCTTGCCAAGCGCTCCGTTTCGGAAGATAATGGAGAAAAAGCGACAGGAGACGGCTATGGGACAGAAATCAAGAGAGCAGTTGCAGCTGCGTGACGGCGTGATCGTCTATGAGCTGGAACGGAAAGCGGTAAAGAATCTGAATCTCCGTGTGCGCCGCGACGGTACGATCTGCGTGTCGGCCCGGCCCGGCGTCGGCAGAGAACGGATTGAGACGTTTCTGCGGCAGCAGGAAGCGTTCTTCCGGCGCGCGGCGGCGCAGAAAAACATACAGCTGACGTCGGGGACGCAGTTGTATGTCCGAGGCGAGCCGTATGTACTGTCTGTCAGAGAAGGCCTGCGCAGCGCAATGTATCTTGATGGCGGCAGGATTCTGCTGGAAACGCCTGCGCCCGAAGACAACGCGGCCTGCCTGGCTGTATACCGCGATTTTCTGGCGTCGTTGGCGCAGCGGTTGCTGCCGCTGCGCTTGGCGGCTCTGTATCCCCGGCTGGAGCCCTACGGGATCCCTTATCCCGCGCTGCGGCAGCGCCGCATGGTTTCCCGCTGGGGTTCCTGTGTGCCGGCGAAGGCCGTCGTTACCCTCAATACGTATTTGGTCATCATGCCGCCGCCGTGTCTGGATCAGGTCGTGCTTCATGAATTATGCCATCTGGTTCATGGCGATCATTCACGGCGTTTTTACTCTTTGCTGACGGCGGTCATGCCGGAATGGCGGCACTGGCGGCGGCTGCTGCGCGAATACGGGCCGTACTGCCTGTAATTCAGGCGGGGTCAAGGTGGATTGTCAGATCGCAGGGGGCGTAGGTCTGTTTCAATTTATGTTCGACGTTGTCCGAAATGGCATGGGCCGTATGGAGCGGCAACGATTGGTCGATTTCCAGATGCAAGTCCATGAGCAGCGTCTTGCCGACAGTGCGGGTCCGCAAGTTATGAAAGCCCTTTACTCCTTCCGTTTCCATGATCAGACGGCCGATTTCTTCTTCTTTTTCCTGCGGCAGTGAGGCGTCGGTCAAGGTCATGAAGCTGCGGCGGCACATTTTGTAGCCGACGCGCAGAATCGCGAGGGCGACGAAAACGGCGATGACCGGATCAAGCCAAGGCCAGCCGGTGAGCTGGATGAGGACGATGCCGATGAGGACGGCCAGCGACGTCCAGACATCGGCGCGAAGATGCATGCCGTCGGCTAGGAGAGCTTCGGAACGGGTCGCTTTGCCGACGTTGCAGAGGCGGTGGGAAACGACGCCGTTGAGTATGACGGAGACGGCCATGGCGGCAATGGCCCAGGTCATGTGCTCCGGCATGGCGGGGGACCAGAATTTTTCGGCAGCTTCGCGCAAAATGGACAGGGCGGCGACGATGATCAGCAGCGATTCGAAGGCCGCCGAAACGGTTTCGATTTTGCCGTGGCCGTATTCATGCTCCGCGTCGGGAGGTACGGCGGTGGCGCGGACGGCAAGGAGCGACAAAGCCGCCGCCAGCAAGTCGATGCCGGAATGGATCGCTTCGGAAATGAGGCTGACCGTGCCGGTCATTATGCCGATGCACAATTTTCCCGCCGTTAAGAACAAGGTGCTCATAACGGAGAGTCGCGCCGTTCTTTTTTTTATATCTTCCATGTTAGTAGCAGTCATGGCGTTCTCCTTTTCATTACGATAAAAAGCCTGCGGAACTTCGGTATGAGTCCCGCAGGCTTTCCTGCTGCTTTACGCCCGATTGTCTGAACAATCTGTTTCATAAGTCTATATTATCATTTACGTTCTCATTTGTAAAGACGGGGGAATGTAAATTTTACCAGCCCAGCAGATGATGGTGTTCTGTCAGGACCGGTTGTTTTTGCCAGAAGGTCATGATGCAGACGTCTTTTATCGCGTCATGATTGCTGTCAAAGCCGATTTTTCCGGTGGCGCCGATAAAGTCACGCGTATGTTCCAGGCCTTGGATGATTGCCGTATCGCTGCTGCTGTTGCCGCTGCGCATGGCATTGGCCAGCAGCAGCAGGGAATCGTAACTGAGCGCAGCCTTTGCCGACGGCAGTTCGCCGTATTTTTCGTAGAACCGTTCGGCAAAGGTTTCGGAAACGGCGTCGTTAACGTCATTGGCATAATGGTCTGTATAAAACACGCGATTCAGGTCTGCCTCCCGTAGTTGCGGCGCTGTCGAAAGCGCCTGCCAGTCATCGGCGCCGAGGATGACGGTCTCCTTGTCGTGGCGGCGGATGGCGGCGATCAGGGGGACGGCCTTCGTGATATACAGCGGCATGTAGACCGTATCGGACATAGCGGCGGCGGCAACGGCCCGGTCCGCGGCATTCGCGGCGGCCAGATCGATATGGGCCGTTACGGTACCGCCGTGAGCGGTAAAGGATTTTTCAAAGAATTTGGCCAAGTCGAGGGAGTACGGATCGGTACTGTCGCTGACGATGGCGGCCCGCCTTTTTTTCAAGTGGGAAAAGGCGTGTTCCGCAATGGCGCGGGCCTGGACGGAATTGATAAAGGTGGCGCGGAACATATGGGGATATACTTGATGCAGTTCGCTGTTGACGGTAATGTCGGGATGCGTGCCTGCAGGGCTGATAACCGGCAGCTTCAGGGCTTCGGCACGGGTAATGACGGCCAGGGCGGCGGGCGAACGATTCGGGCCGATGACGGCGCAGACGTGCCGTTCCGCAAGGGCGTCCATGGCGGCGGCGGCTTTTTCGGGACTGCCGTGATTGTTCATGGAAATAAGCTGTATCGGTTTGTTCAGAATACCGCCTTCTTCATTGATGACATCTTTCGCGAGTTCAATGCCTTGTTCGGCGGCTCTGTCGGAAAGGGGATCGTTTTCATTCAGGTTCATATTGATGCCGATACGGATTTCATTCGGTTCGGTCAGGCCGCAGCTGCTGCAAAGAAGCGCGAGGGACAGCAGGACGGCGGCAAGTGCGCTGCGCATGCGAAGGTCTCCTTTTACCGGGACGGGAACGGTTTTGACTGTATATGAGCGATATTACCGACAGTCTTAGGAAAAGTGTAGCAGATACGCGGCAAACTGTAAATATGTTCTCCCCATATGCCGGTGCGGCGGCAACGGCGCTGACCGTAAAACTCCCTGCCGTATCGTTCCGTACGGCAGGGAGTTTAGTACAGCATCAGATAGCGACAGGTTTGTCCGCGTTTGTCCAGATCTTGGCGCCGCCGGCAGTTTGGCGCAGCTGCAGCGGGTCGGAGACGCCGTAGAGTTCTTCCAGATCGGTCGGGATTCGTTTGTACGGCAGTTTTTCCAGCAGCGTGTCCATCGCATCGCGCAGGATAGCCGCCGGCGAGTTCAGTACGGAAGCGTCGTCGCGATCATGGCCGTGGCAGGTGTAGACGGCATAGGTGTCCGTGCGGCGGTTGTAGGCGCAGACGGCAAGGTCGTAGTTGTATTCGACGAACCATTCATCATCGTCGCCGTACCAGTCTAGGGAATGGAATTGGTTCCAGTACCAGTTGCGGACGACGGGAACAAGGACGATATCGGCGTCGTATTTTTTGGCGATGCCGTGAAGCGCAGACGGTGTCGCTTCTTCCGGGGCAATGAGCTCGGCAGCGTCCAGACGATTCCAATAGGGGATGCGGAACGGCTGCCGCAGGGCGCGGGACATATAGGCGGCGACAGGGCCTTCCTGCGTTGTGTCGACGATGATGATGTTGCGCATATGGTCGAACAACGGGGCACTGTCGGCGGCTGCTGCAAAACCGGTGAGCGCAAAGATCATTAAGAAAAGAGCGATACATTTCTTCATGATAAGACTTCCTTTCTCCGTTCAGTTTTTTTATATATTATACCACAAGCGGAGAAAGATGATGGAGACGGGACGGCACACGAAGGGAGCGGACAAAAAACAGGATGGCGCAGGGAAATTATTCGCCGCGCCATCCTGCCGATTTCAGCAGATGTTCAGAAATTGCCGTTGTCATTCAGCAGCGGTACCGTATCATCCAGCATGGGGATATACGATTGCAAGGCTGCCAGCATTTTTTCTTTGTCCATCGGCAAGGTGCCGCCGACGGGGTACAGATTGGAAACATGGTTGCTGCGGAAGATGCAGGGGTTCTTCATCTCCGTATGCTGCAAAATCATTTCCAGTTCTTTCAGGAAGCCGCGTGCCGTCAACGGCGTAAACGTCCCGTTTTGTACGTCGCCGTACAGGGGCACGTTATCGGGAATGATCAAGGTCAGGGCGCTGAGCATGGTCGGATTGATGGCTGAAATGACCGCCGCCGTATGCAAGGCGTGTTCCGTCGTTCGCTCTTTGCCGCCGAGCCCGAGGAGGATCATGGCCGAAAGTTTCATGCCCGCCGCGAGCGCTTTCTTTCCCGCCGCAATCGTTTCGGCCCCTGTCGTTCCCTTGTCGACGGCTGTCAGCACGCCGTCGTCGCCGCTTTCGATACCCATGTACAGGATCTGCAGACCGGCTTTTCGAAGGGCTTCCAATTCTTCCGGCGTTTTACGATTCAAGTCGGCAGGAGTAGCGTAGGCGCCGACCCGGGTCAGGGAGGGGAAGGAGGCGTAACATTTTTCCAAAATATGCAGCAAACTCTTGGTCGGCAAGACGAGGGCATCGCCGTCGGCCAGAAAGACGCGGCGTATGAACGGCAACGCGGCGGCGCCGCGTTCGATAATTCCGTCGATTTCCTCCAGAGGACGAATGCGGAATGCGGAGTTTTTGTACATGGCGCAGAAGCGGCACGTGTTATGAGAACAGCCGATCGTTACGCGGAGAATAAAGCTGCGTGCTTCACTGGGCGGACGAAATACGAGTCCGCCGGCATCATCAATTATCATTTGGATCACCTTTCTATATAATCAGCCAATATGGCCTAAGTGATAATAATACTAATTACATATTATACACATTGCGAAATAAAATGCCAATAACTGTTTTGCAATGCTCCTGCAATAACTTGCATGCGTTGGCGCAGACGGCAGGAAAAAACAGGCTGTGAACGAAAAAAAGTTCACAGCCTGTTGGGAAAGCACTTAGTCTTTACCGTATTTTGCCGCAAAGGCGATCATTTCCGCATCTTCGCGAGTATTGCCGTCCGCTTCGGCGGCGGCGATGAGCGTTGTCATTTCTTCATAGGCCGAAGGGATGACTCTGGTCAGGCGCGACAGCGTATCTTCCCAGTCGTCGAGCAGCCGGCGGCCCAAGTCACTGTTCGTACAGACGACATGCTGTTCCAACAGCGATTTGATCCCGGCGGCTTCCGCTTCATCGGTCACTTCTTCCAGTCGGACGAGTTCCGTATTGCAATGGGCCGGTTCCAGATCGTAGACGTAAGCGACACCGCCGGACATGCCTGCGGCGAAATTACGGCCCGTGGCGCCGAGGACCAGAACACGGCCGCCGGTCATGTATTCACAGCCGTGGTTGCCGATTCCTTCCACGACGGCCGTCATGCCGCTGTTGCGGACGCAAAAGCGTTCGCCGGCAATGCCGTTGATATAGGCCTCTCCTCGCGTAGCGCCGTAGAAAGCGACATTGCCGATAATGATATTGTCTTCCGGCGGGAAGAGACTTCCTGCCGGCGGCATGACGATGATCTTACCGCCGGAAAGCCCTTTCCCCAGGTAATCGTTGGCGTCGCCTTCCAACGTAAGCGTCAGGCCGGCGGGGATGAACGCGCCGAAACTTTGGCCGGCCGAACCGACGAAGGTCAGGTTGATCGTGTCTTCCGGCAGGCCGGTTCTGCCATAACGCCGAGTGATTTCGCTGCCCAGAAGCGTGCCGGTTACGCGGTCTGTGTTCTTAATGCGCAATTTGGCGCAAATGTGTTTTTGTTCCAGCAAGGCCGGCCGGCACATGCGCAGCAGCTTGGCCATATCCAAGGTCGCATTCAGCTCGTGATCCTGCGGCGTTGTGTAGTGATGGCTGAGCGCAGGATCCGTATAGGGGCGGAAGAGGAGCTTTTCAAGGTCGACGGAGGCCGCCTTCCAGTTCGGCGCTTTTGTCTTCTGCTTCAGACAATCATAACGGCCGATCATTTCGGACAAGGTGCGGAACCCCAGGCGGGCCATGATTTCACGCAGATCTTGGGCGATAAAGCGCATGAAGTTGATGATATATTCCGGTTTGCCTTTAAATTTCCGACGCAGGTTTTCGTCTTGCGTGCAGACGCCGAAGGAACAGGTATTCAAGTGGCAGACGCGGAGCATGTGGCAGCCGATAGCGACGAGCGGAGCCGTGCCGAAGCCGAAGAGTTCGGCGCCGAAGAGCGCGGCAATCGCCACGTCACGGCCTGTAAGCAATTTGCCGTCCACTTCCAGGCAAACCCGGTTGCGGAGGCGGTTGAGAAGAAGGGTCTGCTGTACTTCCGCCAATCCCAATTCCCACGGCAGGCCGGCGTGACGGAGACTGGTCCGCGGGGAGGCGCCGGTGCCGCCGTCGTAACCGCTGACGGTAACGGTGTCGGCCTTGGCTTTGACGACGCCGGCAGCAATTGTGCCGATGCCGGCCCCGGAAGTCAACTTGACGCTGATGACGGCGTCTTTATTGGCGTTTTTCAGATCGAAGATGAGTTCGGCGAGATCTTCAATGGAGTAGACGTCGTGGTGCGGCGGCGGGGAGATCAGCGTGACGCCCGGTGTGGCATGGCGTGTCCTGGCGATGTCGGGAAATACTTTGTTGCCAGGCAGGTGGCCGCCTTCGCCGGGCTTTGCACCTTGGCCGCATTTGATCTGCAATTCATCGGCATGGATCAAATATTCGCCGGTAACGCCGAAACGGGCCGTCGAGACCTGTTTGATCCGGTCATTCGACTCCTTTGTGAAGCGGGCGGCATCTTCGCCGCCTTCACCGGTATTGCTGCTGCCGCCGAGCCGGTTCATGGCAACGGCAACGCATTCATGGGCTTCTTTGCTGAGGGCGCCGTAACTCATAGCGCCGGTGCGAAAGTGTTTGACAATGGCATCTGTCGATTCGACTTCTTCAATGGGAATACTGCCGCCGGCGGGATATTGGAATGAGAGCAAGTCGCGAAGACGGAAGACGGCGGCGTTGTTTACTTTGGCGGCATACTGTTTATAGAGGGCGTAATCGTTTGTCCGGCAGGCTTTTTGCAGCATCGTTACGGTTTCCGGGTCGATAATGTGCGGCTGGCCGCCTTTGCGGTATTGATAGAAATCGCCGGGCGGCAGCGTGCCGGCGCCGGTGTAGGCCGTACTGTGGCGCAGTTCCGTTTCTTTAGCGATTTCGGCAATGCCGATGCCGCCGATGGGCGAAGGCGTATTGATAAAATACTTATCGATCAGATCTTGGCTGATGCCGACAGCTTCGAAGGTCTGGGCGCCGTGATAACTGCGGACAGTGGAGATCCCCATTTTCGACATGACGGCGAGCAGGCCGTCTTTAACGGCGCTCAGGTAGTTGGCTTGCGCCGCTGCGACGGTCAGGGCCGGCAGCTTTTTCTTATGGCACAGTTCTTTGACCGCTTCGAGAGCCACGTAGGGATTGACGGCCGTCACGCCGTAGCCGATGAGGGTACAGAAATGATGCACTTCGCGAGGTTCACCCGATTCGAGGACGAGGCCTACGTTGGAACGCAGCGCTTTGGCGACGAGAAAATGATGCAACGCTGCCGTTGCCAGCAGCGCGGGGATCGCTCCCATGCGGGAATTGATGCCGCGGTCGGAAAGGACGAGAATATTGGCGCCGTTGCGGATCGCTTTCAACGCGTCGATGCACAGGGATTCGATTGCCGTTTCCATTCCTTCGGCGCCGCTGTTGACCGGATATAGGAGTGAAATCGTATCGCTGTGCAAGGACGACGTTTGCAGGTTCTTGATAACGGTCATTTCCTCATTTGTCAGGAGCGGCTGACTGATGCGCAGTCCCGATGTGTTGGCCTCGTCGGGATCCATGATATTGGCGACATTGCCGAGGATAATTTGCGTCGACATGACGATATTTTCACGGGTGCCGTCAATCGGCGGATTGGTGACTTGCGCGAAGTTTTCCTGGAAATAATCGTAGAGAAGCTGCGGGCGTTCCGACAGGACGGCGAGGGGGACGTCGACGCCCATGGAGTCGATAGGCTGACTGCCGTCACGGGCCATAGGCAGGATGATTTTATCCATGTCTTCCCGCGTATAGCCGAAAACCATTTCCTGTTCTTTCAGATCATAAGGAAGCGGTTGATCCGTCTGGGGGAAGGAGCGCGTGGTCATCAACTCTTCCAGGTCGGTAATATGTTTTTTATACCATTCGCCGTAAGGATGCTCTGCGGCCATTTGTTCCTTGATCTCATCATCGTCAATGAGGCGCTGCGCTTTTGTGTCGACTAGCAGCATTTTGCCCGGTTCCAGCCGCCCTTTATAGAGAATTTTGTCAGGTTGCAAAGACAGGGCGCCGACTTCGGAGCTGGCGATAAGGTAATCGTCGGTAGTAATGTAATAGCGTCCCGGACGCAGGCCGTTGCGGTCAAGCATGGCGCCGACGACGGTGCCGTCGCAAAAGCCGATGGCGGACGGGCCGTCCCACGGTTCGAGCATGAAGCTGTGGTAGCGGTAAAAATCACGTTTGGAATGACTCATGAGCGGATTCTTTTCCCACGGTTCGGGGATCATCATCATCATGGCATGAGGCAACGAGTGGCCGGTCATGTACAGGTACTCCAGGCAGTTGTCAAACATGGCGGAATCGCTGCCGGTCGCGTCGATGACGGGAAACGCCTTTTCCAGATTCGGATAGAGCGGTGATTTCGATTTGCTTTCACGGGCATTAAGCCAGTTGATATTTCCTTGTATCGTATTGATTTCACCGTTGTGTACCATGTACCGGTTCGGATGGGCGCGGGCCCAGCTGGGAAAGGTATTGGTGCTGAAACGGGAATGAACCAGAGCGATTGCCGTTGTAAAATCCATATCGGACAGATCAAGGAAAAAATGGCGCAGCTGCACAGATGTCAACATGCCTTTGTAAACCAGGGTTTTTGCCGAAAGGCTGGCAATATAAAAGTCCGTTCCGTTTTCCTGACTGACGGGGATGATTTTCTTTTCGGCAACCTTACGGATAAGATAGAGATGGCGTTCAAAATCCATCGGTGCCAGATCGGACGGTTTCTGTATGAAGACTTGAAGAAAATGGGGCATCGTCGTTTTGGCGACATTACCGATAAGACTTTCGTCGACGGGAACATCACGCCAGCCTAGGATGGAGAATCCTTCGGCCGTCACGACTTCGGCAAAGGCCTGCATCTGTTTTTTGCGAAACGCTTCATAGGGATGCGCAAAGATCATGCCGACTCCATACGCTCCTTCTGCAGGCAAGGCGATATGAGAGACTTCACATTCGCGGCAGAAAAAACGGTGCGGTATTTGCACCAAGATGCCGGCGCCGTCACCGCTTTGGGCGTCGGCTCCCTCGGCTCCGCGGTGCTTCAGGTTTTCCAGTATCGTCAGCGCATTGTCGATCGTGTCATAGGATTTTTCCCCTTTGATATTGGCGACGATGCCGATGCCGCAGGCATCGTGTTCAAACTTGGGATGGTACAGCCCCTGCGCCTCCGGCAATCCATGTGTTTTTTTCATTTTTGCCATTCCCCCTCTAAACGTGATGCATTTTAAAAAAATAAGGAATATTAAAGTTAATGTTGCAATTATAAAATAAAAAGGAATAAAATACAATAAAAAAGCTAATATTATTTATCAAAAATAAATAATATTAGCGAAAAAGTAAAATGCAATTTATGCAATTCGATGAAGTTCAGCGATTCAGTTCGGTTTCCTGCACCCAGGCGGCGAATTGCTTGCGGAAGAGGGAAGCGCCGCCGTTGGCGGGATGACGCATAACGGCGGCGTCAATGCCGGCGTGTTGCAGCGTTTCTGCAGCTTTTCTGCCAATTGCGCCGACGTGCGGCGTCGTCGGGAAGAGGGCGAGAAGCCGGCGGGTATAGGATAAACCGGCGGCCAGCTCGGCATCGGACGGTGTGCGGTTCGTAAAGGGCGATGCCTTCCGGGGATGGAAGGGGAAAATATTCCATAAGATGACCGTTTCGGCAGCCAGCGCGTTTTGTGCCAACGCGCCCCAGACATAGGTATCGGTCGGTTCGTTCATTCCCTTTTCCCGTTGCGCCCGGGAGGTCATAAAAGCGCAGTCAGGCCGGCTGGTCCGTTTACCCTGCCGGCCGATGATGGCGGCGCCGGTAACCGTATCATGCCTGTCGAGCAGCATTCGTTCACAGGTTATGGCAATGCCCGTGAAGCGGCAACCCTGGTAACCGGCGGCTTCGGCGACAAGGAGATAACGGGCCCCGTGCAGGCGCAGTTGCAGATAGTCATGGAGCTGGCGGCAACGGATCTGCGGCGCTGACGGTCCGCTGTCGCAGCGTTCGTCATAGTCACTCCAAGGATTGAAGACTGCCGGTGCATGGTAGGTTTTCAGAGAGTCAATGAAGTCTGTTATGGTCATGATATTCTCCTAAGGCGTAACATAGAGATGAAAATTTCCGTATGTGCCGGCGGCGCGGAAGTAGTTCTTCAAGGCGGAATGGGCGAACTCCTCGCGGCGGTTGTCCTTGACGATGACCGTTACGGCCTTGCCCTGCTTGATTTTATCGATGATGGCCGTTTCCCCTTCTTCACGGTAAAGATGTTTGCGCTGCCAGACGGCGTCGCGTTTCGGCGGCGCCGCCGTTGCCGCGCTTTCCGGGGCTATCAAAACAGCGCTGCGGCCGGTGTAATAGACAAAGGAGGTACTGTATTCTCCGAAAAAACAGCTATCGCCGCGAAGCTGCGCTGCAGCCGGCAACAGCGCCGTCGTCGAGCGGTAGTCGTAAAAGGGGACCAGAACCTGATAGGTCAGCAGCAGATACAGTACGGCAGTGCCGCAGGCGGCAACAAAGGGGATTGCAGGAAATGCCCGGAAATACTGACAAACGGCCAAAATCGCCGCTGCAGCCGGCAGGAAGACGATGATACCGGTGAGGGGCGGTAAGGCGATATTCTTCGGATCGGACACGCAGGCGGCCGCGAAAAACAGCAGCCACAGAAACAGTACCGGCGCTGTGACGATGAACCAATATTTGCGGCTTTCTGAAGCATAAATACTTTTTATGGCGGCAACGCCGAAATAGAGGAGGGGCCAATTGGCAATATAGGCGTAAGTCGGGTATTTCGTCGCCATGAGGCTGTAGAAAACGACGGTACCGACGGCCCAGATCAGGAAAAGACGATGACTGCCGTCGTCGCGGCGGTGCTGCCATAGCCCGCAAAGGCAGGGGCCTGTCCAGGGCAGGAGACTGACCGGAACGAGAAGCAGATAATAGTACCAGACGTTTGCTTCCGGATGTTCCGAAACGGTGGCTCTGACGATGTTGTTCAAGCCGAGAAAGCCGTCGACGAACGCTGTGCCGTGGAGCGCGTACATCGCGCCGTACCAGGGGGCGGCGATGACGAGGAAGCAAAGGATTCCGAAAGGGTCGAAGATCAGTTTCAAGTAATCTTTCCTGCGGCTGAGCGCCGCAAAGAGGAGGAGAAAGAACCCCGGCAGAACGATTCCGACAGGGCCTTTGGTCAGGACCGCCAAAGCGGAAAAGACATAGGCCAGGCGGATGTAGAACGGCTTCGTCTCGGTCAGAGAGATAGCGGCGAAGAGCATGGTTCCCGTCGTGAAGAAAAAGAGCATCTGATCCGTAATGACGGATTTGCTGATGATCCAGACGGCAATGGACGTAGCCGTCATGGCAGCCATGAGCGCTGCTGCCGCCGTGCTTGCCGCGGCGCGTCGTACGTACCAGGCGCTGAGGACGACGGCTGCGGCGCCGAACAGGGCCGACGGCAGACGGGCGGCAAAGTCGGTAATTCCGAACAGCGTATAGGACAGGCTGATGAGCCAGTAGATAAAAATCGGCTTGTCATACCAGGGAATGCCGTAAATGTGGGGCGAAATCCAGTCGCCGGAAAGGACCATTTCTTTCGCCGTGAGGGCATAATTGGATTCAACGGGGTCGGTAACGGCCAAATAGGCGTTGCCGGAGAGGAAAAAGAGGAGAGAGAGGAATGCCACGAAGAGCAGAAATGAACGCTGTCGCATAGTTGCCTCCTAGAAATGATTGAGCAGAATGAGTTGCGCCGGCAGATCGGCGAGAACCGGAAATTGCGCTATCGCCGAGCCGGCAGCCGTCAATTTGCCGTATGTGTCTTTCGTGATGAGGATGTATACTTTGTCCGGTTTGCTGCGCAGCGATACCGGATCCAGGGCGCTGCAGCCTTTCCATTCCGTGCCGTATACGCCGCTGTAGAAGGCCAGGCCGGGACGCAGACTTTTTTCTATGTAGACGGGCGACGTGCCGTCATAGTGGGCGGCAAGGGCGGCGGCAAGGGGCTGTGACGTTATATATGGCGCCAGAGCGGGCAAGATGGCGGCAAAGGTAAGGCCCGTAAAAAGCAGCATGGAAAGGACTGTCGTGTACAGTGCAAGACGGCGCCGGCGCAGCCACAGGAGCAGACCGGGCAGGATGACGGCAGCCGCCAGCAAGATCGATACGGTAAGGATAGGCTCCTTATAGAAATGCGATCCGGTATGGAGCGGGAGCAGATTGCAAAGCAACAGCGCCGCGCCGACGATAAAGGACGTCGCCGGCCAGAGGCAGGGACGATTATCCGCCTTTTCCAAAGACACGGAATACCAGCCGAGAAGCAGGGCTACGGGCGGAAACATAGGCGCAATATAGGTGACGAGCTGCGTTTTCGAAAGGGAGAAAAAGAGGAAGATGAAGACGGCCCAAATCAGGCAAAAACGCAGTGCGTCGCCATCGGGACCGCTTTCCCGGACGGCCCGGCGAAACGCCGGCGCCAAAGCTCCCGTCCAGGGGAGAAGAGCGCCGAGCAGAATGGGGATATAAAAGAAAAGACTGTTTTTGCCGGGATGTTCCGGCGCCGTAAAGCGGGTAATGTTGTGGTAGCCGATGAAGGTGTCGACGAAGGCGTCGCCGTGTACGTAGGTCATGGCCAGATACCAGGGCAGCCCGATGAGAAAAGCCAGCGCAATGCCTTGTGGAAGCCACATCGAGCGTATGAGCCGCCAGTGCCGGCAGACGGCGATGTAACAGCACATGATTAGCGCCGGGAACGCGTAGCCGACAGGCCCTTTCGCCAGGACGGCAAGACCGCAGAAGGCGAAAGCTTCGGCATAACGGCGGCGATAGAAAGCGAGCATGGCGACAGTCAGCGTAAAGACTAGGGTCATGTCCGTCACGGCCGCTTTGGCGATGTAAATGAAGCCGAGACTGGTCAGGAGGATGAGCGCCGCCCGGAAGGCGACGGCTTTGTTAAAAATGGCCTTCCCCTGCCGGTAAACGGTACAGACCGTAGCGATTCCCATGATGGCGCTGGGGAGACGGGACGTGAAATCGGAAATGCCGAAGAGACGGTACGAAATCATTTCGAGCCAGTAGAAGAGGGGCGGTTTATCGTACCAGAAATCGTTGTAAATTCGCGGGGAGAGCCAGTCCGCGGCGGCGAGCATTTCCCGCGCCGTTTCGCCGTACACCGGCTCATCGGGATCGGTCAGGGGAAACATGCCCAAAAAAGGCAGCAAAAAGATTGCTGCCAAAATGAACAGGCCGATGCCGTAACGATTGTCGTACAGCCAATTCTTCATGATTGGTGAGCCTTGCTGCGGCGGCGCCAGAGAAAAATGGCGGCTGCAATCGCGCAGATGACGGCGATGACGATCAGGAAAATGTGATTGTACTGGATCAGGTCGCGCCAATGACTGCCGAGAATGGAGCCGGCCCAGACCAGGAGCAATGTCCAGGGGATGGTGCCGATGACGGTGTAGATCAAAAATCGACCGAAGGAATAACGGGCGACGCCGGCGGGAAAGGAAATGAAGGTTCGGACGCCGGGCAGACAGCGACAGATCAGGACGGCTGCGCCGCCGTATTTGTTGAACATGGACTCGGCCATGTTGAATTTTTTTTCGTTGAAAAAGATGTATTTACCGTATTTCAGCAGCAACGGCCTGCCGCCGTAAGAGCCGAGCCAATAACTGATGACGGAGCCGACGACGCCGGCAAGACAGGCGACGATAAAGGTGGTCCAGAAGGTAAAAATATGTTGGGAAATGAGAAAGCCGGCAAAGCCGAGTATGACTTCGCTGGGAATGGGAATGTTGGCATTTTCGGCGACCATGGCCAAAAACATAGCGACGTAGCCATATGATTCCATCAGCTGCAATAAGGTGTCCATAGAGATCTCCTGTTTGAAATAGTGATAATTAAGTATCAGTATTATAATACCACAGGAGCAGGTATGAAACCAGTTTTTTTCAGGCACCGGCGGACGCGGGAACGGTTCGTCGCGCCGCGGCTTTGTTATCAGGGCACTGTTACCGGCGTTGGAAACAGGTCAGGCGGAAGAGCAGATAGTTGGCGAGAAAGTAAACGTATACGAGTGTCAGGACGATGGCGAGGGTTACCTTCAAGACGGGACCGACGGTCAGCGGTAAGAGAAAATATGCGAGCAGTTGCAGGCAGGCATTGCCCAGATAGTAAAGGGGATAAGCGAAGAGGGCGAGTTTTTCCGTAGACGGAGAGGTCTTGCCGGCAAAGCGGGCGAAGATCGCCAAAAGAGAGAAAAGGCCTGTCAGCGAAATGAAGACATCGGTAATGGGAAGGCCGAACCCGACGAGAAAAAAGAAGTGCCAGTCGCTGCGGTAAAGGACCAGTGCAAGGAGAAGAAGGACCAGCCACGGCAGCGACGGCGTATAGCCCTGCGCCGTGAACCAGCGATGTTTCATGGCGTAAACGCCGAGGGCGAAATAAAGACAGGACGACAGGAGCAGGTAGGGCGTTACGGCCAGCGTATACATTTGCTCGATAACGTTTCCGTAGAAGCCGGGCAGGACGTACCAAATGAGCAGCGTTCCGGCACTGTGCAGCAGCAAAAAAAGAGGTATGACGTAAAGCGGCAGGAGACGTTGTCCCGGTACGCGGCGCAGGATGTTGCGGCGCAGCTTCTTTGCCGCCGTTAATACGAGCGTGCAGAGACAAAGGAGACCGAGAAACCAGTAATGCCCCTGCTCATAAGCGGGACCGAAGAAGGAAGTCGTCAGGAAAGTCAGCGGCGCGACGTCGGATTGGCGGCTCAGCGCCGAGATATAAGCCAGGATCGGCGCGATAACGACGGCGCCGGCCAGCCAAGGCAGACCGATGCGGTGCAGGCGCCGCTGCAGAAAGGGACGAAAGAGACGGACGCGGAGAGAAGCTGCCGTACAGTAGCCGCTGATAAAAAAAAGACAGGGGACGGCAAGCAGAAACAGGAAGTATGCGGCAAGGCTGACGGCGCCGCTCCGTTCTGCGGCGGGCATGGCGACAAAGGTGTGGTGCGGCGTCATGACGCCATAGCCGATGACGGCGGCGCAGCAAAAAAGGATGATAACGCAAAAGGTGCGGAGATTGTCGAGAAACGGGAGCTTAGGGCTCATAAGCGGCCTTCTTTCTGTGAACGTATATAAACGGGAATGAGTTTATTTTCATTATAATACTTTCGTGCAGGTCGTAAAGAGCGGCGCGCAGTTTGCCCGCAGGAAGCGTCAACTTGTCGGGAAAAGAGGGCGCGTCTCTTCGGCCGCTGTGAAAACGAGAACTCCCGCAGCGAGTACGGGAGTTCATATAGGAGAAGATTACACATAGGAGGCGAAGTAATACACGATGGTGACCAGTGTTTCGCACATGTATTTCAGAGCGCTGCTGTCCCAGTGGAACTGCGGCGAATGGCCGATGACCGGCTCATCCTTGTAAATGCCGACGTAATAAAACACGCTCGGCACGGCAGCCGCGAAATAGGCGAAGTCTTCGGAGCCGCTGCCGCGTTTCATGGGAACGACGGAGACGGAATCCAGACAGTGCTCTTTCAGAATCGCGCCGACTTTCTCCGTCGCTGCCGCATCATTGATGCAGACCGGAGAGAAGGGAGCGAGGTTCAGGTCGAAAGTGCCGCCGTACTGCCGGGTAACGGCATGGAGAATTTCTTCCATTTTGTCGAGAATGAGATGCCTTTTCTTTTCGTCATACGTCCGCAGCGTACCCTTCAGTTCCGCTGTGTCGGGGATGACATTCGGGCTCTGGCCGCTTTGGAATTGACCGAAGGTGAGGATGACGCCGTCGCCGTCGGCATGGCAGTGGTAGACGAAATTTTGCAGATCCTGAATGACGGACAGCCCCATCTGGATCGGACTGACGCAGAGTGAGGGCTGGGAACCGTGACCGCCTTTGCCGTGGAGGGTGATGATGAAGTCATCGCAAGACGAATTAATTTCACCGCTGCGCAGTCCGACGTAACCTCGCGGCAGGCCGCCGGCGACATGAAGACCAAGTGCATAATCGACGGGCGGATTGTTCAAAATGCCGGAGTCGATCATACGGGCCGCACCGCCGCTGCCTTCTTCGGCAGGCTGGAAGGCGAGGCGGACCGTGCCGCGCAGACAGTCGCGGTGGTCCTGGAGAATCTTGGCGGTGCCGAGAAGATTGGCGGCGTGTCCGTCATGACCGCAGGCGTGCATGATGCCGTCAGCGAGGGAGGCGTAAGGGCAGTCGAATTTTTCCGCCAAAGGCAGGGCGTCGATGTCAGCGCGCAGCAACAGCGTCGGGCCCGGCAGTTCGCCGCGGATCAGTCCCGTGACGCCTGTACCGGCGATGATTTTGACGTCTTCAATACCCATGAGGGACAATTCCTGGAAAATCATCTTGCAGGTGTCAAATTCTCTTTCGCTCAATTCGGGATGGGCGTGAAAATATTCGCGCATTTCCATCATATAGGGAAGAACTTTACGAACGGCAGCGCGTATCGTAAAGTCCGGTACGAAGTCTTTCATTGCCGTGACCTCCTTCGGGCAAGTGTGATGTATACTATCATATTCGTGCTGCTGCCGGGAAATTCCTGCTTGCCTGCCGGTCAAATGAAGGATTCGCCGGCGACGAGGCCGAAAAAGCAGAAAATAAAGGAACCGATCACATTCAGGCCGCCGTAGAGGAAAGCGGCGCTGAAATTTTCCGTCCGTATCAGCGTGATCCACTCGAGATTAAATGTGGAAAATGTAGTAAAACCGCCGAGAATCCCGGTGATGAAAAACAGCTTCAGCCAACCGGGAAGCTCCGTATGACAGGCAAAACAAACGGCCAGGACGCCGATGAGGAAAGAACCGATTACATTGACCAGTATCGTGCCGTACGGAAACGTAAGACCGCCGTGTTGGTTGGCCAGCACGGTGACGCCATAACGGAGCGCGGCGCCGATACCGCCTCCGGCAGCGACGGCGAGGATGTGACTCATAACGCAGAACCTCCCATATAATATGTTTATTTATAATTAGCATGAAACAGATACCTTGTCAAGATAGGAAAAACCGCTCCGCGTCTTTCCCGCGCGGTACAGTCGATGAACGCTGACGCAATGCGCGATTCATGCTATAATGGCTACGGCAAGAAGGCAATAAGGGAGGAATCGATTATGCATATCCGCGGGCAATTAGTGCCGACAATACGCCAATTAAGTCATTGGCCACGGTTTCGGCTGCGGCTTTTTTTTGAAGGTACCCTGGTCGGTATCGTCTCGGGGCTGATCATCAGTTTTTTTCGCTGGGCTCTGGAACAGGGAACGGCCCTTCGGATATCCGTATATACAGTTTTGCAGCAAGGAGGCTTGCCGGAGAATATCGCCTGGTTTCTCTTGCTCATTGCCGCCGGATATCTCCTCCATCGGACCGTCGTTTACGAACCGGATGCCGGCGGCAGCGGCATTCCGCAGGTAAAAGGCGTCATTTCCGGCGTTATCCGTATGCGCTGGCTGCGTATTCTGTGGGTTAAGCTGTTTAGCGGCGTACTGGGCATAGGCCTCGGCCTTTCGCTGGGACGGGAAGGCCCGTCAATCCAGATCGGCGCCGTAACAGCTCAGGGGATCAGCCGTTTTTTCGGCCGGACGCGTATGGAAGAACGGTATTTGATTACGGCCGGCGCCAGCGCCGGACTTGCCGCCGCTTTTAACGCGCCCTTGGCAGGCGTGATTTTCGCTTTGGAGGAGCTCCATCGTAATTTTTCCGGCGTCGTGTTGGCGCCGGCTATGGCGGCGGCATTAATGGCAACGATGGTTTGCCGTTTTATTTTCGGAAAGGATTCAATCTTTCAGTTCGGCATGTTGCCGCATTTTCCGCTGCGTTACATGTGGATCGCCCTGATCGTCGGCCTTGTCGCCGCATTTTTGGGACAGCTCTTTAATAAGGGGCTCCTGTCCATGTCGAAATTCTACGGAACGGATTTTTTCCGCAGCGGTTGGACTCGCGTCTCCTTCGCGCTGGTGACGGCCGGCGTGTTGGGCTATATTCTGCCGGACGTATTGGGCGGCGGTAATGATCTGATCAACAGGATGCATGAAATGCCTCTTTCTTTAGGCCTGTTTCTCTTGCTCCTCATCGGCAAGTACCTGTTCACGTTTATCAGCTACGGCTGCGGCGTACCGGGCGGCTTTTTTTTGCCGATGCTCGTTCTCGGCGCGCTTTCGGGAAGCGTCGTCGGCATCTGCCTGATTCAGCTGGGACTGATGGAACCGGCTTACTTATCCAATATCGTTGTCATTTCCATGGCGGCCTTCTTCACGGCTTCCGTTCATTCGCCGATTACCGGTACGATACTGATCATGGAGATGACCAATTCCTACGACCATCTTCTGGTCCTCTGCACGGCTTCGCTTATTGCGCTGATTGCAGCTAAACTTGGCGGCGGCGAGCCGATCTACGATGTTCTCCTGCAGCGGTTGCTGAAAAAAGGGGGGCCTTCGGCTATTGACGATGGAGAACGCAATATTTTTGAACTTACCGTTGCCAGCGGCAGTCGTGCAGACGGCAGGTTTATCGGACATATCGAATGGCCCGGCCATGTTGCCCTGATTGATGTCAAACGCGGTCACGAGGAGATTGTTCCGGACAACAAAGTAAGATTGCAGGCGGGAGATTATATTTATATTCTCACCGATTCGCCAGGTGCGGCGGAAGCGGTCAGGAGTCTCGTGGAAGAAGAAAATGCATAATAATTATAAAAATTATTACCTGGTGATAAAAATAAAAGGAAAACGATGTTTAAAATACAGATTATCATCTGTTTTCAGAATCAAAATATAAAATAAAAATTCAAAATGAATGTGTTAATATTTATTTTTTTGACTTACGAACCTGTTTTTTGCTATAATCGACGTGTGCCGATTTTTTGTATACAATTGTGAGGTGGTTTTTTGAATAAACGAATACGAATACTTTTCACAGCATTGTTTATTTTTGTTTGTTCCGCTGTAGTGTATGCGAAACTTGATGTAGGAATGACTGGCGCTGAAGTACAGAGCGTACAATATATGCTCAGCGATACGGGGTATTTAACCGGGGGAGCGGATGGTGTGTTTGGAAGCGGTACACAGGCAGCTGTAAAGCGGTTCCAAGCAGATCACGGATTAACGGTAGACGGAATCGTAGGCACACAGACGATGGCTGCGTTGTCTGCTGCGAGCGGCCGGGAGGTCAGGGCAGATTCGCAAGGTCAAAGTCAGAAAAAGATAGTTATGGAAGCAACGGCATACTCGGCTGAAGATCCGGGAAATTGCGGGGTCACCGCCATGGGGCATCAGTTGAAACGAGGCTGTGTATCGGTAGATCCGAATGTCATTCCCTTAGGCAGTCGGCTGTATATTGAAGGATACGGCTATGCCGTAGCCGATGATACGGGCGGTTCGATCGTCGGCAATCGCATTGACTTGGCCATGGATTCTAACGCGGAGGCGTTGAATTTCGGCCGGAAGGACGTCGTCGTCCACGTGTTGTAGTTTTTTGTTAGATGATAAAAAGGAGAGGCGAGAGTCTCTCCTTTTTCCTTGTCTGGGGACGATTGAAAAAATTCGGTAAAGTTTATTCCCCCATTTCTCCGAAAAAAGATATATTTTCCCCTTGTTTTATGGTATCCTAAAACAGGTGTTACGGTAATTCATTGCAAGGAGGTTTTTGCATAATGAATGATATAATCGCGTTGATTCTGGCAGCCGGCAAGGGGACAAGGATGAAATCCAAATTGCCGAAAGTGCTGCATAAAGTCGGCGGTGTGCCTATGGTGGAACGCGTGCTGCATACGGCGCAGGCTGCAGGCACGACACGACAGATCGTCGTTGTCGGGTTCGGCGGCGACCTGGTTCGGGATTCTTTGCGCAATCAGGCTGAAACGGCAGTACAGGCGGAACAGTTGGGAACCGGTCATGCCGTATTGCAGGCGGAGCCGCTGCTGCAAGGCATATCGGGAACGCTTTTGGTAACGTGCGGCGATACGCCGCTGCTCCGAACGGAAACGCTCGACGCTTTGCTGGCACAGCATTTGCAAACGCAGGCTGCGGCTACCGTTCTGACGGCTCGGCTGCCGGACCCTTCCGGGTATGGCCGCGTGATTCGCGGTGCCGGCGGGCAGGTCGCCAAAATCGTTGAACAGAAAGATGCAACGCCAGATGAACTGGCCGTTACGGAAGTGAATGCCGGTATCTACTGTTTTGCAATACCTCTGCTCTGGGAGCTGCTGCATGACTTGAAAAACGATAATGCACAAGGCGAGTATTACCTGACCGACATCATCGGCATGTTGACGGAACGAAAAGCCGTCGTCGGCGCCGTCGCCGCTGCCGATTATGCGGAAACGCTAGGTGTCAATTCCCGCCAGCAGCTGGCTGCGGCAGAAGCGATTCTGCGCCGCCGCAAACTTGACGAACTGCTGACCGCCGGCGTTTCGATCATTGATCCGGCGAGTACATACGTCGATACGACGGTTACTGTCGGCCGGGATACGGTATTATATCCCGGTACGATCCTGGAAGAGCGGACGACGATCGGCGAAGACTGTCAGATCGGTCCGTATGTGCGTATGACGAATGTTGTTATGGGCGATAACGACTGCCTCCAATTTACGTATGCACATGATTGTGAAATCAAAAATGGCTGTGAGATCGGCCCGTTCGTCCATTTTCGACCCGATACGATTGTCGGCAACGGGGTTAAAGTCGGCAACTATATGGAAGTGAAAAATTCGAAAATCGGTGACGGTACAAAGTTACCGCATTTGAGTTATATCGGTGACAGCGATGTCGGCAGCGGCGTCAATATCGGCTGCGGCACGATTACTGTTAATTATGACGGCAAGGTCAAGCATCGCACGACGATTGCAGATCATGCCTTTGTCGGTTGCAACAGCAATCTCGTTGCCCCGGTGACCGTCGGCGAGTACGCTTATGTTGCTGCCGGATCAACGGTTACCAAGGATGTGCCGGAACGGTCTTTGGCCGTAGGCAGAGCGAGGCAGCGCAATATTGAAGGCTGGGTAAAAGAGGATACATATAAGAAATGACCGGCTAATCATGTAGATTTACATTTTAGCATACATGCAGACAGTATTTAGGAGGCTGACGAATGAGTTACGAAGACGGGAAAAAGCTGAAAATTTTTACGGGAAATGCGAATCCGCAGTTAGCAAAGGAAATTGCCGCTTATTTGGGTCTGGAATTAGGGAAAGCCTTTGTCGGCAAATTCAATAATGGCGAAGTGCAGATTATGATTGATGAAAGCGTTCGCGGTAAAGACGTGTTTATTGTACAGCCGACCAGCCAGCCGGTGAATGATAACTTAATGGAGCTGCTGATTATGGCGGATGCGCTGAAACGCGCTTCGGCGCGCCATATTACGGCCGTTGTTCCTTATTACGGTTATGCCCGTCAGGATCGTAAGACGCGCGGCCGTGAGCCGATTACTTCGAAGCTCGTCGCCGATTTGATGGTCACTTCGGGAATCACCCGCGTCGTAACGATGGATTTGCACGCAGGACAGATTCAGGGATTTTTCGACATTCCCGTCGATCATCTCGGTTCGGCATCCATTATGGCCAAATATATCAATCAGAAAAAGGAAGATACCGATTTGGGCGACCTTGTCGTCGTTTCTCCCGATCTCGGCGGTGTAACGCGGGCGCGGGATCTGGCTGACCGGGTCAATGCGCCGATTGCCATTATCGAAAAACGCCGGCCCCGTCCCGGTGTTGCTGAAGTCATGAATATCATCGGTAACGTCGAAGGGAAGACCTGTATTATCATCGACGATATCGTTGATACGGCCGGTTCTCTCTGCGGCGGCGCCAAGGCGCTGCATGAACGGGGCGCGTCACGGGTTATTGCAGCCTGTGCTCATGCCGTTTTGACGGATCCTGCCGTACAGCGCATTAACGATTCCTTTATTTCCGAACTGATCATTACCAATACGATTCCCTTGCCGGAAGAAAAGAAGAGCGAAAAGATCAAGGCCCTTTCCGTAGCGCCGCTTCTGGGAGAAGCGATTATGCGTATCTTCCACGACGTTTCTGTCAGCAAGCTCTTTGAAAAGTAAGGAGATGCGCCGGTGCATATGATTGTGGGTCTGGGCAATCCGGGCCGTGAATACGAACGATCAAAACACAATACGGGCTTTTTAGTCGTCGATGAACTGGCGAAGCGTTGGGAAGTGAACTGTTGGCAGTCGAAGATGGAGGCACTGGTGGCGACGGCAACTGTGGGCGGCGAACCGGTTCTTCTCGTGAAACCGCAGACTTACATGAATGAAAGCGGTCGCGCCGTCGGTCCGCTGATGCGCTGGTATAAGATTGATGAACCGGATGTATACGTCATCTATGACGATTTGGATCTGCCCGTAGGCAAATTGCGCATTCGGACGAACGGCAGCGACGGCGGCCATAATGGGATCAAGAGTCTTTTCGCCAACGGCTGTCGTGACTTTACCCGCTTCCGTATCGGTATCGGTCGGCCTTTGCCGCACCGTGACGTCATCGATCACGTCTTGACACCGTTTCCGGAAGAATTGCAGGAACCCTACGGCGCGGGAATTCAAGCGGCGGCGAAGGCTGTCGAGGGTTGTTTGGCACTCGGTGTGAGCAAAGGAATGAATCGGTTTAATCCGAAGAAAAAGAATCGGTGACCAGGTAGGTCGCGTTGTTGCGAGTTGTCGTGACAGTATTTGCCGGGTAGGCGAAAGCGGTACGTCTTTAAAGACGTACCGCTTCTTTGTTCTTTTCGCTATAATCGGAGTTGGAAACGGATTCTTTTGGTAGGTTCGGCTTGTTTCGCTTATGTGCGGATTCGGCGTATTTCTTTTTAGTTTTCGGCGAGCCAATGAGCGGCAGCCAATGCGTGATAGGTAATGATGATATCGGCGCCGGCCCGTTTCATGGACAGGAGGGATTCGAGAACGACGCGCTTTTCGTCGATCCAGCCGTTGGCGGCCGCCGCTTTGACCATGGCATATTCCCCGCTGACGTTGTAGACGGCTACCGGACGGTCGATGCGCTGTCGCGTCTGACTGACGATGTCGAGATAGGTCATGGCCGGCTTGATCATGATGATGTCGGCGCCTTCGGCCAGATCAAGATCCACTTCTTTCTGCGCTTCGCGCGCGTTGGCCGGATCCATCTGATATTGTCTGCGGTCGCCGAATTGCGGCGCCGAATCGGCGGCGTCACGGAAAGGACCGTAGAAGGCGGAGGCATATTTGACGGCGTACGACATGATCGCTGTGTTTTTCAATCCTTTTTCGTCCAAGGCCGTGCGGATGGCGGCGATTCGGCCGTCCATCATGTCTGACGGCGCAATGATGTCGGCGCCGCTTTCGGCCTGGCTGACGGCGATTTTCTGCAGAAGCTCGAGCGTCGCGTCATTGTCGACGTAGCGGCCGTTTAATTTGCCGCAATGGCCGTGTGTCGTGTACTGGCAGAGGCAGACGTCGCCGACGATGATGCTGTCGGGCAGCTCGCGTTTGATGGCCTGCATGGCCTGCTGTACAGGTGAGGTCATATCCCAGGCGGCGGAACCGATGGCGTCTTTATAAGCGGGAAGGCCGAAAATTTCGATGCCGTTAATACCGGCAGCAGCGGCTTTCTTCGCCGTTTCCACGGCGTTGTCTACGGAAAGATGAAAACAGCCGGGCATGCTGGGGATTTCTTCTTTGATGTTGCTGCCGGCGACGACGAAGACAGGGTAAATAAAATCGTCGGCAGAAAGCGACGTTTCCCGAACGAGGGAACGAAGCGCTGCCGTAAGGCGGAGGCGGCGGGGCCGCAGGGATGGCAAAGGAAGCATTTTTTACTCTCCAATCTCTTGGTTTATTTTAGCGGCTAAGCCGGGAATCGTGTACGTGTCGGCAATGATGCGGGGCGCAAGGCCATATTCGGCGCAGGTCTGCGCCGTGATCGGGCCGATGCAGGCAAAGATCACCCCGGCGAGGCGGCTCTTATCGCCGCCGAGGAATGTCATCAGACTGGTTACGGTTGACGAACTGGTGAAGGTGATGACGTCGACGGCGCCGTCGTCGAGGAGTTGCAGCAGACGGGCTTTGTTTTCTTCGGCAGGAACGGCGCAGTAGGCTTCACAGACATCGACTGCGGCGCCCAGTGCGCGAAGGGTATCGGGCAATACGGAACGGGCCTTGCGAGCTCGCGGCAGCAGTATTCTGGTCGTTGTCGAAATGTGGGGAGCCAGGGCTGCGGCCAATTCTTCGGCGTGATAGTTTTTCGGAATGATGTCGGCGCGAAGGCCGTAAGGCCGTAGCGCGGCGTCGGTAGCGGAACCGATAACGGCGATTTTGGCCTGTCCCAAGGCGCGGCTGTCTTTGCCGCTGGCGGTAAGGCGGTCAAAAAAGGCGTGTACTCCGTTGGCACTGGTGAAAACGATCCATTCATAGGCCGGGAGGGTGTCAATGGCCGTATCCAATGCCGCGTAGGCGTCGGCAGGCGGCGTCAGTCTGATCGTCGGTACTTCGAGGCAGCAGGCGCCCATTTCTTCCAGGGCCGCCGTCAGGGCCGATGCCTGGGCCTGCGTCCTGGTAACGACGATGCGTTTGCCGAAGAGTGGTTTGGTGTCGTACCAGGCAAGGTGACGGCGCAGACCGACGACGGAGCCGACGACGAAGACGGCCGGCGGCTTCAATCCTGCTTTTGCTGCATCGGCCGCGGCGGTTCCCAACGTCGTTGTCAGGACTTCCTGATTGGGGCGCGTACCCCAGCGGACGAAGGCAGCCGGCGTAGACGGAGATTTACCGCAGGCCAGGAGGCGGGCCGTCAGGTGCGGCAGGTGGTGAACGCCCATGAGGAAGATCAACGTGTCAACAGCGCCGGCCAGTTTGTCCCAATGGACGGAAGACGTTGTTTTCAGCGGGTCTTCATGGCCCGTAATGACAGCAAATGACGAAGCTTCGCGGCGGTCCGTTACGGGAATGCCGGCATAGGCCGGTGCGGCAATGGCGGAGGAAACGCCGGGGACGATTTCGAATGGGATTTTTGCCGCCGCCAAGGCAGACGCTTCTTCACCGCCACGGCCGAAGACGAAGGGGTCGCCGCCTTTGAGGCGGACGACGGTCTTTCCGGCGTCGGCTGCGGCAATGAGCAGCGCGTTGATTTCTTCTTGGCGCAATATATGGCACGCCGCCGTCTTGCCGGCGTAAATCGTTTCCGCATTGGCGGCGAAAGAGAGGAGCCGTTTGTCGGCTAAGCGGTCGTAGACGACGACGTCGGCCCGCTCCAGCAATTCCTTGCCGCGCAGCGTCAGCAGCTTGTAATTGCCGGGACCGGCGCCTACGAGATAAACCGTCCCCGTCATGGTCGCTCTCCTTGGCAAGGGGCGGTAATGCCGAGGCCGGCAAGGATTTCGCGTCCGCCGGAGGCCAGCAGTTTGTCGGCCAGATTCATTGCCAGTCTTTCCGTATCGGCCGTGACCGGGCAAGTCGCTTTACGGCGGTACAGGACCGCGCCGTCGGCAGAAGCGATGACCGCTTCCAGACTGAAGAGGCGGCCGGAGATATGGCCGAAGACGCCGACAGGAACCTGGCAGCTGCCTTCAATACGGCGCAAAAAGGCGCGTTCGGCAGTAACGGTAAGGGCCGTTGAGGGATCGTTGAGACGGTGCAGCATTCGGCGCAGATCGTCGTCACCGCGCCTGGCTTCCACGGCGAGAACGCCCTGCCCGACAGCCGGCAGACAGAGCGCTGTCGGCAAGTATTGCCGGATGCGGTCATCCAGATCGAGACGCTGTAAGCCGGCGGCGGCCAGGATGATGGCGTCATAGTCTCCGGCATCGAGCTTGGACAGCCGGGTAAGGATGTTGCCGCGCAGGTTTTTGATCGTAATGTCGCGGCGGCAGTGCAGAAGCTGCGCGGCGCGGCGCAGGCTGGACGTGCCGACAATGGCGCCGGCAGGCAGTGTTTCAAAGGTTTTATACGTATTGGAGATAAAGGCGTCACGGTGATCGCCGCGTCTTGTCAAGGCGGCGATGCACAGATCAGACGGCAAACTTGTCGGCATGTCCTTCAAACTGTGGACGGCAATATCGATCGTGCCGTTGACCATTTCTTTTTCCAGTTCTTTAATAAATAGCCCTTTACCGCCGATTTTTGCCAGCGGCGCGTCGAGCAGCATATCGCCTGTAGTGACAATCGGTTTGTACTGTATCTGCAGCAGCGGCGCGATTTTTTTTATTTCAGCGCCGATAGAGAGGGCTTGCCGGACGGCAAGTCTGCTTTTCCTGGTGCCGATGACGATGGTTCGGTTTTCTGTCATATGGTTCTCCTTCCGGACATCCGTAGCGAACCTGTTCGGATGTCTGTTGCTGATATCATTGCCTGCAGTGCAGACGGCGTACTCGCGGAGCTTCCTGTTAACGCGGCGTAAGAAGGCCGCACGGAGGCGGTCTCTTTTGCAAGGGTAATGATTCCTTTCCGGCCAGCGGCGCCGCCTTATCATTCGAACCGGTAGCGGTCAATTGCATGGCGGAGCCGCGCCTCGGCCGCATCGATGTTTCCTGCGGCGACGAGGGCCATGACGTCGTCCGTCAGCGCCTGCCGCCAAAATTGCTGTCTTTCCTGCGGTGTCTTCAACGTTTGCCGCGCTTCCCGGCGAAGTTGAACGAGGCGTTCCAGGAAGAGCCCGTAGCCAGCGCCGATTTCCGCTGCTAAGACCCGGCGAAAATAGCGGGAGAGAGCCGGTGACTTTCCGCTGGTGCCGATCGTGATCAGCAGGTCGCCGCGACGGATGACGGCAGGTGCGGCAAAATCACTGATTGCCGGCACATCACAGACGTTGACCAAGATTCGCCGGCGTCGTGCTTCGGCGGCCGCAGCCCTGTTGACGGCCTGATTATCGGCGGCGCAAATAAGAAGGTCAAAGGCCTTCACGTCGCCGTCGGTATACTCTTTTTTTTGCCAATGCACTTGCCCGCTGTCGGCCAGCAGCCGCAATTCACGACAGAGCAGCGGCGAGATGATCGTCACCTGTGCCTGTGCCGCCAAGAGTCCTTGCACCTTTTGCAGTGCAACGTTGCCGCCGCCGATGACCAGGCAGGGACGGGCTGAAAGAAAAAGGTTGATCGGATACATGAGGAGGTCCCTTCTTTTTGCAAATCATTTCATCAGTATAACAAATATTATAGTATAACAAATATGCGGTAAATGCTATGCCGCAGTTAGAATAAATGATGTTCCGGCATATGAATCAGGCAGGAAAAGGTAGCAGATTGACGGAAGAATGCGGAAATAAATTGACAATATCCGTAATTTGGTAAATAATAACAAAAGATGGCATAAAATATTAATGATAACAGAAATCAAGAAATGAGGATGTGGCAAGGTGATGATTTTTTTTCGTAAACGAGTGCTTCCGACTGTAGTGATGGCTTTCTTTCTGCTTCTTGCCGCGGCGGCCGGTAACGGTGTTCAGGCGTATGTGCCGCCGACAGCGGCGGAAGCCGTGTGCATGCTTGATGCAGATACAGGCAAGATACTCTACCGCGTCAATCCCGATAAATGGGTTCATCCGGCAAGTACGACGAAGATCGTCACCTTTATAACGGCATTGGATCAGGGTGGAGATCGCTTGGATGATCAGCTGCAGATTTCGGCGGAAGCGGCCAATACGGAACCTTCCGTGCTGGGTATCAGTCCGAGCGATAAACTCACGATTAAAGAAGCGATGCGCGGCATGATGGTCGTTTCGGGCAACGATGTGGCGGTGGCGGTGGCGCAAACCTTAGGCGGCACTGTCGCAGGTTACGCGGACATGATGAATGCCGAAGCTGCCAAGATGGGGGCCAGGCATACGCATTTTGTCAATCCGAACGGCTTGACGGCGCCCCGCCATTATACGACGGCTGTCGATATGGCGCGTATGGCTGCGTACGGCTTGAAGCATTATCCCGAATTCCGTTATGCTGTTTCGTTGCCTTCTTACACGGTTAAATACATGGACGGTTCGACAAAGTACGTGACGACGACGAACAAGTTTTTGACCGGCGGGTATGAAGGCGCCGACGGCGTCAAAACAGGCTATACGGATGCTGCAGGGCCTTGTCTCGTCGCTTCGGCGACGCGAGGCGGGCATACGTTGGTCGTGGCTTTGTTTAATGACGACAATCGATGGGAAGATGCGCAGGCGATTCTCGACTACGGCTTTCGGCGCTTGCAGACCGGCGTATAACGGCTGCGCAGCGACAAGGGGGGGGAGGAAGGCATGGCCCGGGTTTTAGTAATTGAAAAAGATGAATTGATTGCCGCCATGGAGCGGGATTTCCTTGAAGACGGCGGTTTTGAAGTAACGGTGACCAAAGATGAAAACGGCGCTGCCAGCGCCGTTGCCAGAGGCAATATAGACGCGATTCTCATCGAGCATGATTTTCCTGCCGAAAAAGGACTGGCCCTGATTCAGCAAGTGCGGGAAAAGACGAATATTCCGATTCTGGCGGTGTCGTCGCTGCAGGACGATGAAGCTGTTTTGCAGGCCCTCGCCGCCGGAATTGACGATTATATCGTAAAGCCCTTCAATCCGACGCTGCTGGTTGCGCGCCTGAAGGCGCATCTGGCAATTCACGACCGGCTTCTGGGCAAGCGGCTGGAAATTGCGGACGGTCATGCGCCTGATATCGAGTGCGGCGATTTGCGGATCTACGTCCGCCGTCGTCAGGTATACAGAGGCGAGCAGGAGATTTTGCTGACGGGAAAGGAATTTAATTTGCTCGTTTTTTTGGCGCGCCATCCCAATCAGGTGTTTTCTAAAAAATACTTGTTTGAAACGATTTGGCATCTTGATGCTTATGGCGAGATGGCTACGGTAACGGTTCACGTCAACCGGCTCCGCGATAAGCTGAATGAGGTGGAACCGGAATTTACGGCTATTGAAACCGTATGGGGCAACGGCTATCGGTTTCGACTTTCTCCATAAAAATAATACCGCATACGAGTATCGTATGCGGTATTATTTTTATGGAGAGCCGGATTAGGCTGCTGTAAGGTAAGGCTCAATAATTTTCGTTCAAAAGTTCAAAAAATGCTTGCGGATGGGCACAGACGGGACATACGTCAGGCGCTTCGGGGCCTTCGAAAATAAATCCGCAATTACGGCAGACCCAGGTCTTGGATTCGTCTCGTTTAAAGGCTTTGCCGCTCTTGATGTTATCGAGCAAAGCGCGGTAGCGTTCTTCGTGATGTTTTTCGATGGCGCCGACTTTGTCGAAGAGGCTGGCAATGTGGTCAAAGCCTTCTTCACGGGCTGTCTTGGCGAAGCCGGGATACATTTCCGTATTTTCGTAGCATTCACCGGCGGCAGCGTCATTCAGGGCGCCGTCAACGTCGGGCATACCGTTGTGGAGAAGCTTGAACCAGATTTTGGCGTGTTCCTTTTCGTTGCCGGAAGTTTCTTCGAAGAAAGCCCGCACCTGTTCATAACCGGCTTTTTTAGCAACGCTGGCGTAATACTGGTACTTCGTATGGGCCTGCGATTCGCCGGCAAATGCAGCCAGTAAATTCTGTTCCGTCTTGCTTCCTTTAAGATCCATGGTAAAGAACCTCCTTTATTAACTAATAACTAATATTTATTATAGCTACATTATTATTATACTTGATATGGGAGAAAAATCAAGGTTTCCCTGTAAAATCCGAATATTACAAAAATTTTTCTGAGCTGCATTTCAGCGGAAACGTTCTTGCCGCAACGCTTTATGACAGCGCCGGCTGACGTAGGAGGTAATCAGAAGGGCGAGAAAAATCGCTGCGGCAACGGCGATCATCGTGGCCAGCTGAAGATCGGGAAGGGGCAAGACAGTGGCATAATTGGGAATATAGTAGATGCCGACGGCAAAGAGGATGGACAGAACCAGTGCGATGCAAAGCAAGGCGCTGAGCAGGCTGAAAATTTTTCCGACTATCGCGTAAAAGGAACGGGTAACGGCTGTCGCCGCCTTATTCATCGCGCTCCGCTCCGGCGGTGCGGCGCCGCCGTCTGCGGCAGGTGATGAAACCGCATCGTTAGCTGTTTTTACGTGTAATTCATCCATGGCGTATCGCTCCTGTCTGTATGAAGATGTTCTGCCGGTTCCGGCGGCTTGATCATAAAGGCCCCGCGGTGCAAGGCGGTTCGCGTCGGCAGCATATCGGGGATTCAGTTTCGCATTGTCGGCGCGGACAATGTGCTGTCCCATATAATAACGGTAAATATTTTTCGGCGAGCCCAGCTGATAACAGGTTTCCTCTTCCGGTATGCCGCGTTTGTCGCCGAGACGGAATTGCTCTTCGCAATCTTCTAAGATTCCCTTCAGATCATCGGGATCGCACTTGCGGAAGTAATAACGCAGTAAATCCATGAACTCATATTTTTGCACGATTCAACCCTTCTGTCCGTTTTTCTCCTTTTCGTACAATTGCTGACAAGTTGCACCGACTTGCCACGAAGCGACGGCAAGAACCATTAAAAGGATCAGAAAAATAAAAACGAAGATTGTCGGCATGGGCGGCAGAAATCTGATCGCTGCCAACGGCTCTTGCGAAGTGGCGATACAGAAGGCCGTCCAGACCAATAACGACACGGTAGTCAGCGAAAAAAGCGTTCCCAAGCCGTAAAGCGTACGGTAAATCAACTTGTAATATGCAGGTGTTCCGGCTGCCATAGAAGACCTCCTTTTCGCCGTACAGCGCAATAATCAATTCTATAGTACCATAGTTTGTATATCGTTTCCACCATTGTCGCCGATAACTTGCATCGCTGCCGCACATACGGTAAGATAAGAACATATGCAGTGAGTATTTGTGAGGAGTCAGTATGGAAATTATTTTCAATCATCCCTTTTGGCAAGGAATGGCAGCGTCTTTTTTGGAACGGGGAAGCCGTATCGCCTTGCTCCTTGTCGGCTTGTTCATCGTACATGCAGTCATTGCGCACGTTCTCGGCGGCGCGCTCCGTTTTCGCTTCGAGAATCTGTCATCGGAGCAGCAGCGCCGGCAGACGACGCTGCTTAAACTGGCGGAGCATTTCATAACGGTATTTTTTTGTTTTGTCGCCGTCGTCATGGTGCTCAACGAACTTTCCGTCGATACGACGTCACTGCTGGCCGGCGCGGGAATTATCGGCTTGGCTATCGGCGTCGGTGCGCAAAGTCTGGTTAAGGATTTTGTGGCCGGGTTCTTTATCATCGCCGAAAACCAGTATTCCATCGGCGATTTTGTTACTATCTGTGAGCATACGGGCACCGTTATGGAAGTTACCTTCCGCACGACGAAGCTCCGTTCTGCCGATCAGGTTCTGCATATTATTCCGAACGGCCTTATTGCCGTTGTCAGCAATTATACGAAAAATCTCTATTTGGCAACGGTACGCATTGCCGTTGAACAGACGGCCGACCCGGACACGGTCCTGGCGGTTTTGACTGCGGCACTGGCGGCATTATCGGAACGGTACGCGTCGGTAGAGGCCGGCGGCAGTATTGGCGGCATCAGCCGGATGGACGGCAATCAGTTCCTGTATGAAGTATATCTTCCTGCCCAACGGACAGAGGCGGCAGCTGTTTGTGCCGCTTACCGCTATGAAGTGGCTAAAGGGTTTTCGCAAAAACATATCTTGTTGTCCGATTTTATCGTAGCCTCAGGTTTGCCTGGACAGTAAAGGAGTTTATATGGCTGATTTTGTTCGTTATCAGGTCGGAGATGTTGTCCGGCTGAAAAAGGCTCATCCCTGCGGATCTGCTGAATGGGAAGTATTGCGTATCGGCGTCGATTTCGTTATCCGCTGCTGCGGCTGCGGTCACCGTGTCATGGTACCGCGGCCGAAGTTTGAGAAGGCGGTCAGGAAAATTGTGACATCCGCCGCCGGTGCTGACGAGAAATGACCGTCTTTGACGGCATTCGGCCACAGCGCCGCGGCGCGTTTCTTCCGCCGGGCGCACGTCTTGCCGCTTAGTTGTAAAGTTGTGCAATAAATCTGTTCAACAAGTGTTGTATTTCTCTGGGAGTGTGGTATAATATGCAACATAAATTCTTTAACAATTTAACGTAATAAAGAAAAGATAATTTGAGGAGATGTTTTCGTTGCAATACGATACCCTTGACGGTGTGAAGATGCTGCGCCATGACGAGATGAAAAATTACGAACGGATCCAGCGGCAGATCACCAAGGTTTTACAAGTACACGGCTGCAAAATTATCGAAACGCCGAGCTTTGAAGACTACGATGTCTATCAGCAATTTTTTCCCGACTTACGCCGTGAAATGGTGAAAACTATTGATACGGACGGCCGGGTTCTCGTACTGCGGCCTGACGTGACGCTGCCTCTCGTTGAAACGGCGGCGCGGGAGTTTCCTGAAAAAAACAGGCTGCTGAAGTTCGGCTATGTGAGTACGGTCTTTCGCGAGTACTGCGGTAAAACGGCGTACGGAAAAGAATTTTTGCAAGGCGGCGCGGAAATTTTCGGTGACGGCAGTGCCGAATGTGACGGCGAAGTTGTCGTGATGGCTGCAGAAATATTAATGGCTCTCGGCGTAGATGATATTCGCATCGATATGGGAACGGCCGCCTATACGCAGGCGCTGTTTTCCGGTTTGCAAATAGCAGAGAAGGAAAAAAAGAAATTGCGCCGCCTCTTGAATGAGCGGAATCTGGTCGCTTTTGCAGCGTATGCAGATACGCTGCCGTTATCGGAGACGGAACGGCAAGCGCTGAATGCCATGCCCGTTCTCTTCGGTTCTTATGAGGAAACGTTGGCGAAAGCCCGCAGCTATTGTTTAAATCCGGCAATGCAGGCGGCGCTGGATCGATTGGAGGCGGTGTACGCCTATGTTGACGCTGCCGGTTATCGGGATAAGGTGTATTTGGACTTCGGCTTTACAAGTCCGCTCGGCTATTATACGGATATGATTTTCAAAATATACGTGGCCGGTGCTTCGTACGACGTTATCGACGGCGGCCGGTATGACGACGTGTCGGCTTGTTTCGGCACGCCGCGGCCGGCGTGCGGTTTCGGAATGAACATTAACCTTTTATACGAATTTATGGATGATGCCGGCCTTTTGGCGGGAACGGAACCGACCTTGCAATTGCTCATCCGTTACGACCGCAGCGATCGGCGGCTTGCGTCTCAACTTGCGTCCTGGCGGCGACGGGGGTACCGCGTCGCCGCCTGCGGCACCGGCTGTCTTGTTGACAAGCGCGATTACAGTTTGGCGGCGGAGTATACTAAAGGAAACTATTATCGTCAGGGACAGGTTCTATCTCCGGAAGAATTGGAAGAATTGATAAGGGGGCTTTGCGATGGCGCTTCATATTGCCTTGGCTAAGGGACGTATTCATAAGGCCGTCATGAACTGTTTGCGAGACAGCGGCTATGACTTTTCAACGTACGCTGAAGACAGTCGCAAATTAATATTTGAAGATACCGGCAAAGCCCTCAAGGTGACTCTGGTGAAGTCGCCTGATGTGGCTGTTTATGTCGAGCGCGGCGCCGCCGATATCGGCATCGTCGGCGAAGATGTACTGGCCGAAGACTGTGCCGGTGCGGCCGTCTATGAGGTGTTCGATCTGGGAATCGGCCGCTGCCGCATGGCTGTCGCCGCTCCGCAGGGACGGAGCATCGACCGGAGCCGCCGTCTGACGGTCGGCACAAAGTATCCGCGCTTGGCTCGGCAATACTTCGCCGCCAAACATCACAGCGTGGATATTATCAAGCTGAACGGCTCTGTTGAGCTGGCGCCTCTGGTCGGGTTGGCTGACGTCATCGTCGATATTGTGGAGACAGGCAATACGCTGAAAGCAAACGGGCTGGAAGTATTGGTGTATTTCATGGATTTCAGTGCCCGCATGATCTGCAATAAGGTGGCTTTCAAGGTAAAATATGAGGAAATTCAGCATTTGATTACCATTATTGGCAGGAAAGAGATACAATAAGGTCATAGGGGGAGATGATGTCATGGAATGGATAGAAGTGCCTGAAGAAGGATTTTCCCTGCAAGAGATACGTCGCTATACCCGGCGCGGTCAAGCCGGTGACGACGAGATACGCGGCGATGTTGAAGCCGTTCTGGCTGCCGTCAGGGAGCGGGGCGACGCGGCGTTAAAGCAATTTACCGAGCGTTTTGACGGTGTTCGCCTGGACCGTTTTTTGGTTTCGGAGACGGAAATCGCGGCGGCGCGGGAACAGGTCGGCGCCGGTTTTTTAGCTGTCCTTGAAGAAGGAAAGCGGAATATCGAGGCTTATCACAGAAGGCAGGTGCAGGAGTCGTGGGTCGATACCTTTCGTGACGGCGTCCGGCTCGGGGCCCGTTATACACCGATTCAGCGCGTCGGCGTTTATGTGCCTGGCGGTACCGCGGCGTATCCGTCGACGGTGTTGATGGACGCAGTTCCCGCCAAAGTGGCGGGCGTTCCGTCCATTGCCATTTTTACGCCGCCTGCTGACGATGGCAGTGTCAATCCGTATATTTTGGCGGCAGCTTCCGTCGCCGGCGTTTCGGAGATTTATAAAGTCGGCGGCGCACAGGGCATCGCCGCCGCGGCTTACGGTACGGAAACGATCGCTCCCGTCTTTAAGATCGTCGGGCCCGGCAATGCGTATGTGGCCATGGCGAAACGGCTGGTTTTCGGTACTGTCGGCATCGATATGATTGCCGGGCCCAGTGAAGTCGGTATTCTGGCCGATGACACGGCGAATCCCGAATGGATTGCCGCCGACCTGTTGGCCCAGGCGGAGCATGACAGTCGCGCCGCCGTTTTTCTGGCGACACCGAGCCGGGCCTTGGCGGCAGCTGTTGAAAAGGCCGTCGCCGCGCAGCTGGAAACATTGCCGCGGCGCCGGATTGCCTCCGCGGCGCTGGCATGTTACGGCAAGATCTTCATTACGACTACGCGGGAAGCCGCCGTCGCCGTCATGAACCTGATCGCACCGGAGCATCTGGAGATCGTCTTTGCCGATGCGGAGACCTATGTCCGGGACATCGTCAATGCCGGCGCCGTTTTTATCGGTCCCTATACGCCGGAGCCGCTCGGCGATTATATCGCCGGTCCCAATCACACGTTGCCGACTATGGGAACCGCCGCGTTTTCATCGCCTTTAGGCGTCTATGATTTTGTCAAGCGAACCAGTATACTGCAATACGACAAGGACGCGTTTGCCGCCGTTGCCGCTGCAGTGATGACTTTTGCCGACGTAGAAGGACTGCAAGGTCACGGCGCGGCCGTAAGGAGGAGGATGACAAATGAATAATCGCTGGCTACGAGATACGATTCGTAATTTGGAACCGTATGCTGTTCCTGTCGTTCGGGAGTCTATCGTCATCAATGCCAATGAAAGTCCGTATAATATCTTTGACTTTCCGGCCGTACGAGCTGAATTCTTCAGTCGACTCAGAAGTCTGGCGTCTAATCGGTATCCCGATCCGATGGCGCAGGAACTTTGCGCCGTTTTGGCCGCGTATGCAGGGGCTGCGCCGGATCAGATTCTGGCCGGCAACGGCGGTGACGAAATTATCGGTTTAGTGCTGCATACCTTCGTCAACCCCGGCGACGATGTATTGATTCACTCGCCGACTTTTGACGTCTACGGTATTGTCGCCGCTTCGCTGGGAGCTAATGTTTGCGCCGTTCCCGACGATCATGATTTTCAGCGCAACGCAGACGTTTTCAGAAAGACTGTTCACGCGATGCAGCCGAAGGTGACATTTATCTGCAATCCGAACAACCCGACGGGGCATCTTTGGCCGCTTGAAGATATTGCCGCCATTGCCGCCGCATCCGACAATCCCGTCGTCGTCGATGAGGCATACGTGGAATTTTCCGGTCAGGACAGTGCCGTTTCGCTGCTGAAAAAGCATGATAACCTCATCATCATTCGCACGCTGTCAAAGGCGTTCGGTCTTGCCGGCTTCCGTATCGGCTATGCCGTCGCCGGGAAACGGGTCATCAATGCGCTGACGTTGACGAAAGAAGCCTATAATCTCAACAGTGTCAGCCAATTGATGGGAATCGTAGCGGTGGGGCACAGCGAGGAAATCTTGCGGCAGACCGTTCCGACTGTAGTTGCCAACAGGACGTACCTGACTGCAGAATTGAACCGGTTGGAGGGGATCCGTGCCTACGACAGCGCCGCCAATTTTATTTTGGTCAAGGTCCCGGACGGACCGGCTGTCACCGCGGCTCTGAAGCGTGCCGATATCTGCGCCCGCGTATATGGCGACGGCGTTTTGGCCGACTGCATCCGTATCAGTGTCACGACGCGGGAGGTAGCGGAGCTTTTGATCACTGTTTTCAGCGGAGGGAAACATTATGCGTAGCGCGCAAGTAGAACGGGAAACGGCGGAAACACAGATCGCCGCCAGCCTTGATCTGGATGGCACCGGTAATTTTGCCGGGACGACGGGAATCGGGTTCTTCGATCATATGTTGAACCTTTTCGCCTGTCACAGCGGTATTGACGTGACGCTTCATGTTCACGGCGATCTCGACGTCGATACACACCATACGCTGGAGGATTTGGCTATCGTTATGGGAGACGCGTTGACGAAGGCCTTGGGGGATAAGCGCGGCATTCATCGTTACGGCTTGTTCTATTGTCCGATGGACGAAGCGCTGACCCGCGTCGTCATCGATTTGAGCGGCAGGCCGTATCTTGTTTTTGACGTGTCTCTGGGCGTCGAACGGATCGGCGACTTTGAAACGGAAATGCTGCGGGAATTCCTTTATGCGTTTGCCGTACACGGTAAGATGAATCTCCATGTGACGAACTTGTACGGCGCCAATGCGCACCACATTGTGGAGTCCGTTTTTAAAGGGCTGGGACATGCGCTGCAAGAAGCGGTGCGCATGGAGGGGGACGGGACGGCCATCCTTTCGACGAAGGGGGTTCTTTAGCCATGAAGATCGCCATTATCGATTACGGCGTCGGCAACATTGCCAACGTGTACAATGCCTGGCGGCGAATCGGTGTTTCCGCCGTCGTCACGCGCGATGCCGCCGTCATTCGTTCGGCAGATATGATCGAACTGCCCGGCGTCGGCGCTGTTCGCGACGCGTTGGCTAATTTGCGGCGTTATGAATTGATTCCCCTTTTGCAGGAAGAAGTCGGCAAAGGCAAATTTTTTGTCGGCGTTTGTCTGGGCATGCAGCTGCTTTTTGAAAAGGAATACGAAGGCGGAGAAGCCGAGGGACTCGGGTTTTTACCAGGCTCCGTCGTACCCTTTCGGATCGCCCTGAAGGTGCCTCACATGGGGTGGAACGAGTTGTCCTTCCGCCGTCCCCATTGGTTGCAGGAGAAGCTGCCGCCGCGCCCGTACGTTTATTTTGTGCATTCTTACTATAAGACGCCTGTCGATTCGGACGACGTCATTGCTGTCGCCGCGTATGAACATGACGTGCCTGCCGTCTGCGGCCGCGATAACATTCTCGGCATGCAGTTTCATCCTGAAAAAAGCGGCTCCGTCGGTGAACAGATTTTGCGAAATATAGCGGCGTACGCAAGGAAAGGATAAAGAGATGATCGTATTTCCGGCAATAGATATACAAAAAGGAAAGGCTGTCCGCCTGCGTCAGGGCGTCGCCGAGGACAGCACCGTCTATTTTGACGATCCCGTTCAGGCAGCCGTAAAATGGTGCGACGAAGGGGCGTTGTTTTTGCATGTCGTCGATCTGGACGGCGCCTTTTCCGGCGCTTCGGAAAATGCCGACGTCATTGAAGCCATTTGCGACGCCGTCGATATTCCCGTTGAAGTGGGCGGCGGCATTCGCACGGAAGAGACGATAGAAGATTACCTGGAACGCGGTGTGAGCCGCATTATTATCGGTTCGAAAGCGGCTGAAGACGAGTCGTTTTTGATCGACATGGCACAAAAGTATGCGTCCAGCCTGGCTGTTTCCATCGACGCCAGGAACGACGTTGTTGCTACGCACGGTTGGGTCGACGGCAGCGATAAAAAAGTCATTCCCTTTGCGCGTTTTCTGCTTTCCATCGGCATCCGGACGCTCGTATACACCGATATCGGTCGCGACGGTATGTTGACGGGGCCGAATCTGGATATGCTTGAAAAACTGCAGCAGCTGCCTTTTATCCGACTCATCGCTTCCGGCGGCATCAGCAGCATCGAAGATTTGAAGACGTTACGGCGTCTCGGATTGTATGGCGCGATTACGGGCAAGGCCTTATACGAGGGCAGGCTGACGATGGCAGAAATTCGTTCATTGCGGGGGATGTAATATGCTGGCAAAACGTATTGTTCCTTGTCTCGACGTACGTGACGGACGCGTCGTCAAGGGCAGACAGTTCAAGGGAATTCAGGACGTCGATGATCCCGTGAAATTAGGGAAGTTTTATTCGGACCAATCTGCCGATGAACTGGTTTTTTACGATATTACGGCGACCCATGAAAAGCGGGAGATTTTTATCGACGTTGTCCGCGCTGTGGCGGAAACGATTACGATTCCTTTCACCATCGGCGGCGGCATCGGCAGCGTCGGTGATTTTCAGGATGTGTTGCAGGCGGGAGCCGATAAGGTATCGGTCAATTCCGCCGCTGTCCGTTCGCCGGTCCTGATTCGATTGGCCGCGGAGCGTTTCGGCAGTCAGTGTGTCGTCCTGTCGATCGACGCGAAGCGGTGCGGCGACGACAGGTGGCGCGTTTTTGTTGACGGCGGCCGTACGGACACGGGCCTTGACGCACTGCAATGGGCGAAGGAGGGCGTGGCGCTAGGCGCCGGTGAAATTTGTCTCAACTCCATTGACGGTGACGGTGAAAAACGAGGTTTTGACTTAGCCTTGAACAGTCTTTTCGCCAGGGAACTGTCCGTGCCGATTATCGCTTCCGGCGGCGCCGGAACAATGGAGGACTTTCGCAATGTCTTTGCAACCGGCGTCGATGCGGCGTTGGCCGCTTCGGTCTTTCATTTCGGACAGATAGCGATTCCGGAGCTGAAACGGTATCTGTCCGGTACGGGCTTACCGATGAGAGAGGTGGGAGAATGATGGAAACTGCAGGGTTGGATACGATCCGGTATGACAGCCGCGGCCTGGTTCCCGCCATTGTACAGGAGGCGCGAAGCGGGGCGGTGCTGATGTTGGCCTATATGAATGCCGAGTCGTTGGCGAAAACGCTGGCAGACGGCGAAACCTGGTTTTACAGCCGCAGCCGCCGGAAGTTGTGGCATAAAGGCGAGACTTCAGGACATTTTCAGCGAGTGAAAGCTATTGCCGTCGACTGTGACGGCGATACGATCTTGCTCCAAGTGGAACAGATCGGCGCCGCCTGTCATACAGGCAACAAAACCTGCTTTTATCGTGCCTTGGCGGGAGCGAAAGGGGTGTATACGGGAAGTCCGGCCGTTCTGCATGCGCTCCACGAAGAGATCGTCAAAAAAAAGAAGCATCCTACGGAGAAGTCGTATACGGCGTACCTATTGCGGGAAGGAATGGATAAGATCTGCAAGAAAATAGGCGAAGAAGCGGCGGAAGTCGTGATTGCCGCCAAGAATGCGGATTATCGCGGCGACGATCCGTCTTTGCGTCAGGAGGTTTGCAAGGAATCGGCGGATCTGCTGTATCACCTTTCCGTCCTTTGGGAAGCGGCGGGAGTCGATGTTAACGAAGTCATGCGCGTTTTGGAAGAACGGTCTCACGTCGAAGGGAATAAGAAGACTGCCGGCCATTTGGACAAGACCTTTTGAGGCGCCGATGAAAACGGTTATTTTTGATGTAGACGGCGTTCTTCTCAGTGAAGAGCGATATTTTGACGTGACGGCGCTGACCATATGGGAATGGTTATACAGTCCGTCTTATATGGGACTTGACGGTGCAGCCGTTCATTTTGACGTTTCTGACGGCGAGATTACCGCATTGCGGCATCAGCTGTTCGGCGCTGACGCCGTCCTGTCCTGGCTGAAGGGACATGGCGTAAACAGTAACTGGGACATGGTCCATGCCTATCTCGCCGTCACGCTGCTCTTGTTGGCGAGAGACTGCCGGCGGCAGCGCGGCAAGAGCGATTTCGTGCCGCCGTTGACGCAGGAGGCGGTGACGATTTTGGGACGGAACTGGCGTGGTCTGTCGGTACCGTCGGCGGCGGAGATCCTCGCGGCTTTGGCGGCGGCAGTACCGGCCGATGCCGACAAGGATGGCGTTTTTGCCGCGCTGACGGCGCAGGCAGTCGATGAATTGGGAGCGTCAGCGGCGTCCTGGCTGCCTCTTCGTTCGCCCTTCTGGCAACTCCATGTCAATGTCTTTCAGCACTGGTATTTCGGCGATGACCTGTATGCCGAGACCTATGGCGGACAGCCGCTTCAATCGGGAAAGGATGGCTTCCTGACACGGGAGCGGCCGTTGGCGCCGGCGGCGGCGATACGGGAAATGTTCGTAACGCTGAGGGAGCGGGGCTATACATTGGCTGTTGCCACAGGCAGGTCGACGGCGGAAACGATGATTCCTTTCCGAACGTATCATTGGCTGGAAGCATTCGACAAGAGCCACATGGCGACGGCCAGTGATGTTGCCGCCGCCTCAAAGCAGCTGGGGCGTTCCCTTGATAAACCGCATCCCTTTGCCTACTATTTGGGAGCCTTCGGCAACGTGCCGGAACGGTACGGCGACTATGTTGAGATGCCGGAACGGTTCCTGAACGGCACCTATTATGTTGTCGGCGACTCGTTGGCCGATGTTCTGGGCGCCCGCTCAATGGGGGCGGTCATGATTGCAACCTTGACGGGACTTGAAGGCGAAGCGGCGCGACCCATGTTTGAACGGGAAGGCGCAGACTTTATCGTTGCCAAGGTTACGGACATTTTGTCGATCCTGACCTGACAGGCAGATGGAAACGTTCTGCCGACGACAAGGGCCGCAACAGCAGGGAGAAAGAACACCTGCTGTTGCGGCCCTTGTTCGTTTATCGGAATGCCCGTCATTTTTCGTAAGATAACGTATTTTTCAGAAATGTTCCCAGACGGAGTTCACGGAAACATTCCTGCAACTCTTCCGGCGTATTCATGACGATGGAACCACCCCAGGTGACGGCTTCGTCGAGACGTCGCGAGCTCATAAAAAGGACTTGTGCGCCCTGATGGCCGGCAGTTAAGGTGACGGCGTCGCCCGGCGAAAGTTTGGCCGCCGTCTTTTCCGGAAGTGTTTCGGCGCCGACGGTGATACTGCCTGTCAGCGTGAAAATCATGACGGACGCATCCGTTTTCGTATCGACAGTGAAGGCGGCGTTGCCGTTGATGTGGATATCATAATAATCCAGCGGTAAATAGCGGCCCTGAAATCCCTGATGCTGTAAATAGCTGCCTGCCAGCAGGCGAAGGAAGCCGCCTGCAAAGGGAATTTCTTCGATTTTTTCAGCAGTGATCGCATGGTAACTCGGCGGCGCCATTTTATCTTTTTGCGGCAAATTCAGCCATAACTGAACGCCGAGCATCCGTTTTGTCGGCGGCAGCTGTTCTTCATGCAAAATACCGGAGCCGGCGGTCATCCATTGGACGCCGCCGTCACTGACCGTATCGGCTGATCCGAGGCTGTCTTTGTGTCGCATAGCGCCTTTATAAACGTAGCTGATCGTCTCAATGCCGCGGTGCGGGTGCATAGGAAAACCGGCTGTGTAATCAGCGGGATCGGTACTGTCAAAGGAATCGAGCAGCAAGATCGGATCGTAGGCGTCTGTCGTCGTATTGTCAAGGACGCGGACTAACCGGACACCGGCGCCGTCCGTCGTATGAACGCCGCAGACGGTATGAATAACGGATCGTTGTTTTTTTGGCATAAATAATCACTCCTTAGAGCTGTGGCAGGAAGGACGCGCCGGTTCAGCGGCAAAACTGCGGTCAGCAAGATGCGTAAGGCATGGACAACGGTTGCCAGCCGGTAACTTCACTGATGCCGAGTCCCGGTGCTTCAGGCAGGAGAAGCATGTCTTCTTCATAACGGATGCCGCCGATGATAGGGTCGGTTTCCTGCAGGTCTGCGGCATCGAGATCGTTCCGGCCGATCGTACCGCATCCTGCCGATAAAGCGGCAGCCGCCGTAACGCCGATCTTGCTTTCCAGCATACAGCCCATCATGCCGATTCCGGCGGCTGAGGCCAGGGCGGCGATCTTGGCGGCTTCCGCGAGGCCGCCGGCTTTGATCAGTTTGATGTTCAGCAGATCGCAGGCGCGAAGCGCCAGCAGCCGAAAGGCGTCCGGCGCGCTGAAACACGACTCATCGGCCATGATATCTGTGGCGACATGGTCGGTAACAAATTTTAAACTGTCAATGTCGTGGGCGCGGACGGGTTGTTCAATGAACTCGATAGAAAAACCGGCGTTTTCAAAGGCGCGGATGAGGCGGACAGCCTCTTTCGGTTTCCAACCCTGATTGGCGTCAAGGCGGAGACGGATCCCGGGACCGAGTGCGCTGCGGACGGCGCGGATCCGTTGAAAATCGAGGGCGGCATCGGTGCCGACTTTGATTTTCAATGTTCCATACCCGCTTTTTACGGCAGCCAGCGCGTCTTTTATCATCGTTTCCGGTTCATTGATGCTGATTGTCAGATCGGAAGAGACCGTGTTGGCGGCGCCGCCGAAGAAGCGATACAAGGGCATGCGATAATGCTGGCAAAATAAGTCGTGGACAGCGATATCGACGGCTGCCTTGGCGGAGGTGTTGTGCGCCATGGCGGTCTGGATAAGCAGACGGATTTCCTGCAGATCCTCAATGTTGGAGCCCTTTATTTTCGGCGCGATCACAGTGCCGATGGCGGCGGCAATGGCGGTCAGGCTGTCGCCTGTTATCGCGAGCGTCGCCGGCGCGTTGCCGTAACCGACGTGCCCGTCGTCGGTAATGATCTTGACGACGAGATCTTCCGCGTCCGTTACCTGGCGCAGCGCCGTCCGAAAGGGCCGCTTCAAGGGAATTTTGACGATACCGAGCTGAATATCCGTAATCTTCATAAGCGCATCAGTCTCCTCTGCATTGGATTGGTATATTCATTATAGTACATATCGGCAGGGGAGAAAATAGCCTTCGCCGTTGCCGGCATCGCCTCGGGCCGGCCGTATCATTGACAGGGTACCCCTTATTTTTTATAATTAAGAAAAGATATGGAAATTCGGGCTGATTTCATGAGGAATCAGCCTGTTTTTCAAGTGGAAATCATTTGGGAGGAATGAGATGCGCTTACGGAGAAAGCCGTGGATCGACGAGGCTGTCAAAGAATTTGAGTCCTTCGTCTGTTTGGATGCGAAAGAAGAGATGAAGGGGCGTTGGCGAAGTCTTTTTGCCGATCCGGCAGCGCCGTTGTGGGTAGAGATCGGTACGGGTAAGGGGAATTTCATCGCGCAAATGGCGCAGCTGCATGGAGATGTCAATTTTATCGGCATTGAGGTGCAGCTCGGCGTCTTGTATTACGCCGCTAAAAAATGCGCTGCCGCCGAAACGGAAAACGTGCGCTTGCTGCGTTTCGACGCGGCGGCGCTGGAATCGATTTTTGCAGCGCAGGAGATCGATCGGATTTTCATCAATTTTTGCGATCCGTGGCCGAAAAAGCGTCATGCCAAGCGTCGTTTGACATATCGCCTTTTTCTCGACCGTTACTGCCGGTTGCTTCGGGCCGGCGGCTGCCTTTGTTTTAAGTCGGACAATCGCGGTCTTTTTGATTTTACGTTGGAAGAACTTACGGCACGGCGCTGGTCTTTGTCCGAAGTGACTTATGACCTGCACAACAGCGACATCGTCAATGAAGCGATGACGGAATATGAAGCGAAATTCAGCGCGAAAGGACAGCCGATTTTTCACTGCCTGGCAACCAGGCCGACGGAGGTGAGACGGGATGAAGCGGAAGAAAAGTAAGGAATTGAGAATCGCCTTCTGGGCGCTCATGACGGCTTTTGCTTTTCTGTTTGTCATCGGCACGGTCAACGTGTACAGCTCAACCTTTGTCGAAGAGATCGGGACGGGAAATACGTTTGGTTATCTGGGACGTCAGGCTTTTCTGGTGTTTATCGGACTGTTTCCCGGCTTTTTTGTGTATTGCCGCGATTACCATTGGTGGAGCCGTCATGCAGGCAAGCTGGCAGTACTGACGATCATCCTCCTGTTGGCCGTTTTTGCAGGAGGGACCGTCGTTAACGGTGCCCGTCGTTGGATCGGCATCGGCGGTGTCACCTTCCAACCTTCCGAACTGGCGAAGCTTACGGTTATTGTTTGTACGGCGACGGCAATTACGAACAAGCTTTCCCGCCGTCGGGCAATCGAATTTTTGCGGCCGCTGCATCGGGAAAGACGGAAAAAGGGACGGGCCCGTGCGGCGGTGTTGCCTACGGAAGAATTATGGCTGCCCATTTTGTTGAGCGCGTTGGTGTTCAAGCAGCCTGATGCCGGGACGGCAGGGGTTATCTTTCTGTTGCCGACCATGATGCTTTGGGCCAGCGGCGCCAAGCTTTCCCAGGCGAAATATCCGTTGCTGATCGCCGGCGTTGCCGGCGTGATTCTGCTCCTCTCGGCGCCGTATCGGATGGATCGCATTACGGCGTGGCTTGATCCGTGGTCTTATGAAAAGACCTTAGGGTACCAGACGGTGCAGGGATTGATCGCCATCGGTTCGGGCGGCTTTTTCGGCCAGGGGCTCGGTGAGGGGATCAGCAAATTCAGCTACCTGCCTGAAGCCCACACGGATTTCGCCTTTGCCGTTTTTGCTCAGGAATGGGGATTTATCGGCGCTCTCGGCATCCTGTTTTTATTCGGCCTGATCATTTACTATGGTTGTTACAGCGCCTGCCACAGTCGCGATACGTTCGGCACTCTGCTGGCGCTGGGGGTAACCTTTTATTTCGGCGGCCAGGGATTTATCAATATCGGCATGGTCAGCGGCATGTTGCCTGTCGTCGGCGTGCCGCTGCCTTTCATCAGTTACGGCGGCACGTCGCTGATCGTCAATATGACAGCGGCGGCGCTGTTGCTGAATATTTGCCGGGACGGCTACCGCCACGCCGAACAGCAGGAACGGTACGGGACTGTCGCCGCGCCGAAACCGATGCGGCAACAGCTGAAGTTGCCTGCGCGTTAATTCGTATTTTGCGGAGGAGTTACACGAATGGAACAGAGAAAAATCATCGAAGTCGACGAGCGGCTGCCGCTCTTGCCGACGATACCGCTCAGTTTACAGCACCTTTTTGCCATGTTCGGTTCAACGGTACTGGTTCCTTTTTTACTGCACGTAGATCCGGCGACGGCCTTGTTCATGAACGGTATCGGCACGTTGCTATACTTGACGATCTGTAAATGGCGGTTGCCGGCATACCTCGGTTCCAGCTTCGCCTTTATCTCGCCGGTACTGGCCGTCTGCGCCACGTCCGGCATGTCCTACGGCGATGCGCAAGGAGGGTTCATCGTTTTCGGTCTCTCCTTTATGATTTTGGCCGCCATTGTCGACCGCGTCGGCACCGCCTGGATCGACATACTGTTTCCGCCGGCTGCGATGGGAGCCGTCGTTGCCATTATCGGTTTGGAGTTGGCGCCCCTAGCGATGACGATGGCAGGATATTTGGGCGATGCTCAAGGCATGACCAACGGAACGGCTATTCTCATCTCGACGTTTACCTTGGCCGTGACCGTTTTGGCAACTGTTCTAGGCCGGGGCTTCATCGGCATTATTCCGATTCTTATCGGTGTTGTTTCCGGCTATGTGCTTTCCTATTTTCTCGGTGTCGTCGACATGGCGACGGTCAGTGCGACGCCGTGGCTTGCCGTGCCGACTTTCTATGAACCGAAGTTCAATATCAGCGCCATCATGATGATCATGCCGGCCCTTTTCGTCGTTTTTGCCGAACATCTGGGGCATCTTTTCGTGACCAGCGATATTGTCGGCCGCGATCTGATCAATGATCCGGGGTTGCATCGGTCGCTTTTTGCCGACGGGCTTTCCAATGTCCTTTCCGGCTTTGTCGGTTCGACGCCGAACACGACGTACGGTGAAAATATGGGCGTTATGGCAATTACCGGTGTTTACAGCACCTGGGTCATCGGCGGCGCCGCCGTTTTCGCCATCATTTTTTCCTTTGTCGGGAAGATTGCGGCCCTGATTCACGGGATTCCGACGCCGGTCATGGGCGGTGTCTGCATTCTTCTTTTCGGCTTCATCGCCGCTTCGGGGATTCGTATGCTGGTCGAGAAGAAGGTGGATTATACGCGGTCGAAAAACCTGATTCTTACGGCAGTGACAATGATCTCCGGTTTGTCGGGGGCGACTGTCGTCCTCGGACCGGTGCAGCTCAAAGGAATGGGATTGGCGACGGTTGTGGCCATGCTGCTCAGTCTGGTCTTCCTCTTTTTCGAAAAGATACACTGGTCGAACGAAAGCTAGGAAAAAGACGATGAATTTAACGGAACTGTTACGCAAACAACGGGCCATGACGCGGCAGGATCTGATCGACCTGCTGAGTCTTACCGATCCGGATGATTTGCAGCAGCTGTATGATGCCGCCTACGCCGTTAAGGCGGCAACTGTCGGTCGTGTCGTCTATTACCGCGGACTCGTTGAGTTTTCCAATATTTGCATAAAAAATTGCCGCTATTGCGGCATACGGCGCGATAATGACGAAGTCGAGCGATTTGATACGGAACGGGACGATATTCTGGCCATGGCCCGATGGTCATACGAAAGCGGCTACGGTTCGCTGACGCTGCAGTCCGGCGAGCGGCAGGACGAGGCCTTCGTTTCCTATGTGGAAGAACTCATTGGCGATATAAAAAAAATCGGCGGCGGCGCTTTGGGGCTGACGCTGTGCGTCGGCGAACAGACGGAAGAAACGTATCGCCGCTGGTTTGCAGCCGGAGCTCATCGGTATTTGCTGCGCATCGAAACGAGCAACCCTTCACTGTATAATATGCTGCATCCGCGCGACGGCCGGCATGAATGGCAGGTTCGCCGCGATTGCCTGCAGACGTTGCGTCGAATCGGCTATCAAGTCGGCACCGGCGATATGATCGGACTGCCGGGGCAAACGGTAGAGGATCTGGCCGACGATATTCTTTTTTATAAACAGTTGGATATCGATATGATCGGCATGGGGCCTTACGTCGTTCATCACCGCACGCCTGTCGGACAGGCGGTTGCGGCCGCCGGACTTGATTCGCCGGACGCGCGGCAACGGCGGCTTCAATGGGGCTTGTCGATGATCGCCGTAACGCGTCTGTTCCTTGTCGATGTCAATATTGCGGCGACGACGGCGTTGCAGGCGTTGCATCCGCTGGGGCGCGAGCTGGGGCTGAGAGCCGGCGCCAATGTGCTGATGCCGGTCGTGACGGTGCCGAAGTTCCGCGCGCAGTATCTGCTTTACGATCATAAACCTTGCGTCGATGAGCGGCCCGATCAATGCAAAAACTGTCTCAGCGCCCGCGTTGCCTCTGTCGGTGACACCGTCGGCTTCGGCAGGTGGGGCGACTCTCTCCATTTTCATAAAAAAGAAAAGCGATGAACGACAGCGCGACGATCTTTTCGTCGCGCTGTTGCTTATTCCAGAGACAAGGAGTCGATGAACGCCTGGGCCAGGCAGGAGAGATACCGGTCTTTCGGCCAGGCCACGGCGATTGACGTATACAACGTAGCGTCATCGATTACCTTTGCCCGCAGCTGGTCATGTTCGGCCAAAGAGAAGGCGGAAGCCGGAATAATGGCGACGCCGAGGCCGGCATTGGCCCAAAGGATCGTCGTTCTGGCATCATCATTCCGGCAGAGGATCGTCGGTTCCAGATCGTGACGCAGCCAGGACTGGCGCAGCAACTTGGCGAAACGGCGATAAATGATGAGGGGTTTCTTGGCCAGGTGTGGCCAGGCGATCGTTTTTTCCCCCGGCTCTTCATCGAAGGCTGCCGTCATTGCGGCGATCATCGGTTCCGCAGGCAGGCGGCGGACGCCAAAGGGAGCGTCGTCAAAGGGCGTGCGGACGATGCCGATTTCAATGATGCCCTTGTGCAGCCAATCGATTACGTTGAACGTATTGCCGTCATAAATTTCGAAGCGGACGTTGGGATATTGACGGCGAAACATTTCCACGCCGCCGTTAAACAGCACGCTTCCCGATGACGAGACCGTGCCGATGCGGAGCGTGCCGCGCCGGCCGCTCTTGAAATCGGCCATTTCCCGCTCCGTTGAATCGGCCAGCGCCAGCAGCTGCTTGGCCCGGATATAAAGGATCTGACCGGCGTCTGTCAGTCGGATCTGACGAGGTCCCCGGCTGAACAAGGTTGAGCCGATTTCCGTTTCCAACAGTTGCATTTGTTTGCTGAGCGGCGGCTGAGCCATGTTCAAGCGCTTTGCCGCAGCGGTGATCTGCCGCTCTTCGGCAATGGTGACAAAGTAATGAAGCTGACGCAAATCCATAACTTGAAAATTTCCTTCCAATAAAATACATATTAAAAAGATATTGAATATAGAGTATATATATATTTTTAGTATATCATCACAAGTGATATAATCAAGATCGGAAAAGCGGAAAAACGCGATCAGGAGGAAATCATGACAGACAGAGCGGAACGGAAAGTAACAAAAGACTTTTACTGGAAGCTGTTTACATCGACCTTTATTATCAGCGCCGTTACTGTCGGCGGCGGTTACGTCATCATACCGTTGCTGAAGGCGAAGTATGTTGATGAATACGGCTGGATTACAGACAAAGAAGCGCTGGAACTGGTCGCCGTCGGGCAATCCATGCCGGGCGTCGTAGCCGTCAACAGCGCGGTTATTCTCGGCTATCGCATGGCCGGCATTGCAGGTACGCTGACGGCACTGACGGCTACGGTTTTGCCGCCGTTAGCGATTATCATGGCCGTTTCTTTCTTCTATGATTATTTCATCCAAAATATCTATATCAAATTCGCGTTGCGCGGTATGCAGTGCGGCGCGACGGCACTGATCGTCAATGTAGGGCTTGATTTGCTGATTAAGCAGGGCAGAAAACGGCTGGCTCTGCCCTTGGCTATTATCGGCGGCACGTTTATCGGCACCGTGTTTTTTGATCTCAATATCATGTATTTGATTTTGTTGGATGCCCTGATAGGACTTCTTTTTATGAAACGCGAAAAATATGATTAGGCGGTGATGACGATGATTTATTGGCTGTTGTTTTGGGAATTCTGCAAAGTCGGCGTTTTCTGCGTCGGCGGCGGCTACGCCTCGATGCCGTTGATTCAGGCCAGCATTGTTGACGGCTATCATTGGTTGACAATGAGTGAATTTGTCGATATTTTTACGATTTCGCAAATGACGCCCGGGCCGATCGGGATTAATGCGGCAACCTTCGCGGGCACGAAGATCGCCGGTGTCGGCGGCGGTTTGGCAGCGACGCTGGGATTTGTCACGCCGTCTTTTTTTCTCGGTATCCTTTTGGCGAAACTCTTTTTGAAATACGGCAACATCGGGCCGATTCGCGGCATTCTCAACGGCCTGCGTCCTGCTGTCGTCGCGCTGATCTGCGCGGCGTCGATCAGCTTTATCTGGTTGGCGCTGTGGAATACGGAAGGCGTTCCTCAGGACTGGAGCGCTTTCAGCGGCGGCGGCCTGCTTATCCTGATTGCCGCCGTTATCGCCGTGCGTCGGAAATTCGGTGTCATTCATATCTTGTTGGGTGCAGGTCTTGCAGGTCTCATCTTGGGTGTGGCCGGAATATTGCAGGTATAACGGTCATGCCGCAACGGGCCGCAGCGGCTGTTGCCGTTGCCGGCGGGCCGGTGTTGCTCTGTTCGATCGGATCGGCGCCGAATTGAAGATAAATCTTGACGCGGCTCTCTTGAATTTGGTATACTTACTTCATTATGGAAGGGTGTCCGAGCGGTTTAAGGAGCTAGTCTTGAAAACTAGTGATACGGCAACGTACCGTGGGTTCGAATCCCACCCCTTCCGCCAAAGTTGCGAAGGCGCAAGCATTGAAAACAATGGTTGCGCCTTTTTTGTTTCCGCATCGGAAGCGGCAAAATTGGGATTACTTGCCATTTTATGCGAATTATGATATATATTTAAGTGTATATCTATACCTAAAAGATAATCGTATTTATGAAATGGGGCAGTGATATGTATCACATATGTGTTCTGACAGGACACCCGGATGAAGATGAGTTTGGAGAGCGGTTGAGCGATATTGCAGAGGTGGAATATTGCTCGGCCGAGGATGAAGAGGATTTAGCGGATCAGTTGGACGGCGCGGAAATTTTGATCTGTCGTGACGAACCGGTTTCGGCGTCGCTTATCGAACGCCTGGAGGATTTGCGGCTTATCGTTGTGCTGTCGGCTTTTACCGATCATGTTGATGTGGCGGCGGCGGCGGCCAAAGGGATCAGGGTTGTTCGTAATACGTCGTATTGTGTTGACGATATTGCCGATCACAGCGCGGCCATGATCTTGGCTTTATTGCGTCAGCTGCCGGAATATCAGAATGACATCCGCAGTAACAGCCGCTGGCAATACGGATCGATTACCTGGCCGATTCACCGTGTCGGTGATACGCTGATCGGTCTCGCCGGTTTCGGTCATATCGGACGGGCCGTGGCGCGGCGCTTGCAGGCTTTCGGCTGCCCGATCCAAGCGTTTGATCCTTTTGTCGATGAACGGGTCTTGCGGGAGGCCGGCGTCAAACCGGTCGACTTTGATACATTGCTGCAAACGAGCGACCTCGTTTCACTCCATCTGCCGCTGAATGAGGCGACGGAAAACCTGTTTCAAGATGAACAGTTTGAAGATATGAAGAAGGGCGCCATGTTTGTCAACTGCTGCCGCGGCGGGTTGGTTGATGAAGCGGCTTTATATCACGCCGTCGATGACGGTCATATCCGCAGCGTCGCCTTGGACGTCTTGTCTATGGAACATCCGAGCCCGATGCTGCTGAAGATGATTGCCCGTCCCGAATTCCTTTTGACGCCGAGTATCGCCTGCCATTCCGTGGAAGCCGACAAACAGCTTGTCGATGACGGCGAACGGTACATCAGACTCTTTTTGGACGGAAAGTATGATGAATTGCCCGTCGTTCATTGTGAACGGACGGAGTGTTGAGGTTCACCGGCCGGTGAGCGATAAAGGAGGACTCGGAATTTTGCGGATTTGGAAATTGCTGTGCCTGGCGGTTGTCTGCTGCTTCGTGTTGGGCGGCTGCGCCTTGCCGGAGAAAACCGGCGGCGAGACGGCGGAAAAGGCTGTACAGACGAAGCAAACGGCGACGGCTGTTCCGGAAAAGGTTCCGGAACAGGGCGTGCCTGTGCTGATGTATCATATGATCGGTGATGTCAAAGATAATGACGCCGTTTTGCTCGAGTCTCACTTTCGCCAGCAGATGCAGTTTCTGAAGGATAACGATTACCATCCGATTACGCTGCAGCAGCTGTATGCGTATATGGTGAACAAGCAGCCCATACCGGAGCGTCCCGTTGTCCTGACCTTTGACGACGGGTATCCGGATACGTATACTGTCGTTACGCCGATTATGAAGGAATACGGTTTTGCCTGTACTGTTTTTATTCCGACGTATGACGCCGATCAGGGGACGCGGCTGACTTGGCAGCAAATCAAAGAAATGCAGGCTGCGGGCATTCAGATTGCGTCGCATTGCCATCATCACGACGAGATGGGAGAAATGACGGCGGAGCAGCTCAGGAGCGAAATTGCCACCAGCCAGCAGCGGCTGAAAGAAGAGCTGGGTATTGACAATGCGTTCTTCTGTTATCCCTACGGCAGCGAAGATGAAGCGGCTGAGAAGGAATTACGGCGAGCCGGCATCAAATTGGCCTTCACGATGAAGTCGGGATGGGCCAAATACGGTGATAATCCCTATGCCGTCAGACGCGTCTGGATCGGCAATGCCGTTGATATCGACAATTTCCGGCAACGGCTTACGACGGAACGATATGCGTCCCGTTAAGATATGCTTAGCAGAGGATTCCGAGGTTACGTATGAAACTATTTCGAGAAATTTTTAAATTTATCATGGTGCTCATGGTGTTTTTTGCAGTGACATCGCCTTTTGTCGCTTTATTCGGTCCGTTTGACAATATTAAGCGTACCGTTGTCGGCGCCATCCTTAAGAGCCGTCATCCACAGTACATTACATGGCTTTTTTCGCAAGAAGAGATTGATGCCATTTTGGGTGGCATCAGTACGGCGCCGAAACAGGAACTTTTTAAATTTACGTCGCGCAGCGATTCTTCCTTGAAACTGAAAAATATTGATTCCAGCCGTTTTAAGGGATTTTTGTTGGAAATACCCGACCCGAAACGAGTAGAAATCGCGACGGCGGCGAATCTGGATGAAAAAGGCGACACGACGAGCGGTATCGCCAAACGGAACAATGCCGTCGCCGCCATCAATGCCGGCGGTTTTTATGATGCCAACGGCACTGGAACGGGACGCAGCCCTTATGGCTTTATTATTCATGACAGCGGCTTTATCCTGGGAAAAGAATCGGACGACAGTGAAGTGAACGAGTTTGTCGGTTTCACGAAGGACGGCAACCTTATTGCCGGCAATTACAGCAAAGGCGAGCTGGTTTCCATGGGAGTCAAGGAGGGAATCACCTTCGGACCGCCTTTAGTTGTCAACGGGGAAAAGATGATTACCAGCGGCGACGGCGGCTGGGGCGTCGGTCCGCGAACCGCCATCGGCCAACGCAAAGACGGCACCGTCCTCTTTCTCGTTATCGACGGCAGGCAACCGTCTTATTCCATCGGTGCAACGCTGCGTGATCTGCAAAATATTATGTATGAAGAAGGCGCCTATATTGCAGCCAATCTGGACGGCGGGTCCAGTTCGACCTTGTATTTGAATGGCGAAGTCGTCAATAAGCCGGCGGATCTCCTGGGAGAACGCATGATTCCGACGGCCTTCATCGTAAAGTAGGAGGCGCCCATGAAGATCGGTAATGTATTGTTGACCTTTATCGCCGGTGTAGCGATTCAAGCCGGCGTTTACTATTATCTGGACAGTTTCCTGTTTGCACCTACGTCGGATTATAAGATCGGCGGAACCAATCAGCAGGAGGCGCTGGGATTCGGCGTAGAGCCGAACGGGCAGTCCTATTATTCTTATGACAAGCGATTTATGGCCGTAATCAGTAATGAGAATGTGTCGATTTACGAAGCGGGAAAGAAGGGAAATCCTCAGCGTATCAGCCTGCACGGCAGAAATGTTTCTTTCTTTGAATGGCTTCCTGACAGGGATCTGGCTATCTTTGCCACTTATGGCAGGAGCAGCAAGACCGGTGCGTACGGCGTCTTTATTGCCCAGTATAACCCGCAGGCCCCCGACAGAGAGCTGGATACGGAGATTGAAGATGTGCCGCGTGACAGCAAAATCACGGACGTCGCCTATTCGACGGCAACGAATGTCATCTACATGAAGTTGCAGATTGAAGAAGGGCGGTATCGTATTTACCGCACTGATGCGAACTATGATACGCGTCGGATCCCCGTACAGGCGGAGGATATCGGTAAGATTGCCGTCTTTTATGACCAGGATATTCTCTTTTACGACAATTTGAAGCGCGGTATCGTCTACATGTTGGAAGGCGCGACGGGGACGTGGCGCGAGATTTCGCCAAACGGTAATTTCCGCCTCGTCGGCATAGACGGGCAGGAGATTTACATTGCCGAAGTGAATCGTGACGGTAAGGCCGTTGCGGCTTATCGCGGCCGTTTAAAAAAGGGCTTCACGAAGATTGCGACATACCAGACGCCGGAAGAGTTTTCTTCCCTGACACTGGACAGTATGCATGAAGCATCAGATAACATGGATAAAGAAAAGTAAGAAAAGGGGCATATATGGCTAAGCATAAAATACCTAAAAACCGTTCCCTTGAGGATATGTTTGCCGGCGTGAAAGAGGAGCTCACTTTTGAAACGGCAGACTGGGATGACGGAGAACCGCGGCGCTCGCCGTCCGGGGCCGCCAAGGCGGCACGGCAAAGTCCGGGCGATTTTCGCAAACAGTTTTTTACGGAAGACTTGCAGGAAAAAGTGGGAGCCCTGCTGTTGGAGATCAAGATGGCTTACTATAAAGACGGCGTCGGCGATATTTCACTCCAGGCCGTCAGAGACGGCCGCAATATCGTCATCAAAACAGCGCCGAAAGCCGTTAAAAAAGGAGGCGGATTACAGTGATAGCATATAAGCGGATCGTGGTTCCCGTCGACGGCTCGGAGAACGCCAAACGGGCGTTGGAACATGCCTGTGCGCTGGCCGTTGCCGCCGATGCGTCGCTGATCCTGGTGTATGTCGCTACGATCATTTCGGCGACGCCGAGTTTCGGTTCTCTTTTCGGCGGCTATGCGGCGGAGCGGGTGGCAGTGGAACTGCAGGAAAAGGGGGAACGGATCCTGCAGGAAGCGGCTGCATCTGTGCCGCACCGGGTGAAAGTCGAACGGGTTTTTGAAGTCGGCGCCCCTGATGCGATCATTCTTTCCGTCGTTAAGGAAAAGGCGGGCGACATGATCGTCATGGGCTGCCGCGGCCTGGGAAAAGTGGAAGGGTATGCCCTGGGATCTGTCAGTCAATATGTCATGAATCATGCCAACGTTCCCGTCATTTTGGTAAAATAAAGGAGCGTGAGCAAAGCATCGCTTTTTTTATCAGGAAAGCGATGCTTTTTTTATGATTCGGCGGCGTTATTGGCAGCCGCGATACGATCCGCGATGGCGTGTTATTTACTATAAGAGGAAATACAGGTGATACCGTGTTTGGTACATATGGCAAGCGACATGATTTTCAGCTGAATGCGCGGAAGGCGCTGAAGTATATCGGTCCGGGCATTTTGATTACTGTCGGCTTTATTGATCCCGGCAACTGGGCGGCCAATATAGCTGCCGGCGCCGAGTACGGTTACGCCCTTTTATGGATGGTGACACTGGCTACGATTATGCTCATTTTTTTGCAGCATAACGTCGCCCATTTGGGTATTGTTACCGGTCTTTGTCTGGCAGAAGGCGTGACGCACTACCTGCCTCGCCGCCTGGCGCGGCTGGTTCTTGCCACTGCCGTTTTGGCGGCGGTGGCTACGGCAATGGCGGAGATCCTTGGCGGCGGGTTGGCAATATCCATTTTGACGGGACTGCCGGTCCTGCCTGCTTGCTTTTTCACGGCAGCGGCTTGCTTTTGGCTCTTGTGGACGAATTCGTACAAGCGATTGGAAAAAATTATCATTACCTTCGTGTCGCTGATCGGTCTGTCTTTTTTGGCCGAAGTGACTCTCGTCCATATCGACTGGCAGGCGGCGGCGCCGGCTATGGTCATGCCGTCGCTGCCGGCGGGCTCGGTCATGATCGTCATGAGCGTACTCGGTGCCGTCGTCATGCCTCATAATTTGTTCCTCCATTCGGAAATCGTGCAGAGCCGCCAATGGAACCTGCAGGATGAGACGGTTATCAGCGAACAGCTGAAGTATGAATTTTTAGATACGATTTTATCCATGGGAATCGGTTGGGCTATCAACAGTGCGATGATACTGATTGCCGGAGCAGTCTTTTTTTCGCAGGGTATCACCGTGACGGAGATCGGACAGGCTCAGGCTATGCTGGAGCCGATGCTGGGCAAGGCGGCGGCGTTGCTCTTCGCCTTGGCACTTTTCTTTGCCGGCCTGGCTTCGACGACGACGGCCGGTATGGCCGGCGGAACGATCTATGCCGGTATTTTCGGCGAGGCCTACCAGATCAAAGATTATCACTCATGGCACGGTGTCGCCTTGACGTATCTTCTGGCGCTGGTCATTATCTGTCTGATCGTCGACCCGTTTCAGGGACTCGTTTATTCCCAGATCGCCTTGAGTGTCCAGTTGCCGTTGACGATTTTTACGCAGATATATTTGACTTCAGCGCATAAGGTCATGGGGAAATTTGCCAACACGACGCTGCAAAAGACGATTCTCGGTACGATTGCCGTCATCGTGACGCTGCTGAATGGCTTGCTTCTGTGGGAGATGCTGCAATAAAGGGGATATTGATGCAAATGCCTTGCGTTTGCAAATGGGGCGGTCTATAATAAAACGAACCTGTATGGGGAGGAGGTAGCGTTGTGATTGACTTGGAACATATGTATTACGCCTACGATTTGGGCGCGCCGTTTATCTTGAAGGACATTACGCTGCATATTGATAACGGCACCTATCTTTCCGTTGTCGGTGAAAACGGGTCGGGGAAGAGTACGCTCCTGAAACTTTTACTGGGCCTGATAAAACCTGTGCGCGGCAGGATGTACAATGATTTTTCCCGCACGGCCTATGTGCCGCAGCGTTTTGAATCGCTGAACAGCCAATTTCCGATTACGGTGCGGGAAGTCATGAATTGTTACCGCAAGGTGCTTCATATCAAGGACAGTTCCGTCGTAAAAAACTATTTGGAACTCGTCAAGATGGAAGCGTTCGGCGACTCGCTGATCGGCAATCTTTCCGGCGGTCAATGTCAAAAAGTCTTTATTGCCAGAGCGTTGATGGCCCGTCCCGATCTGCTCATCCTCGACGAGCCTTCCGTCGGCATTGACGTTAAAAGTCAAGCCGAGCTTTACCCGTTTTTGAAAAAATTGAATACAGAGCAGGGGATTACCGTCATTGCCGTAGAACATAATTTACGGGCGGCGATGAAAAATTCCCGCTACCTGTACCATCTCGCCGGCGGCAGCGGGCATTTATGTTCGCCAAAAGAATATATTAAGGAATATGTGACCGAGAATACGGGGAGTGAATCGTATGTTTGAATATACTTTTATGCAGAATGCCTTCGTCGTGGCGATTCTCATTTCCATCGTTTGTCCGCTGATCGGCATGTTCCTCGTGCTGCGTCGTTATTCCATGATCGGCGACGCTTTGTCACATGCTTCTTTGGCCGGTGTGGCTGTCGGTCTTTTGCTCAATGTCAATCCGATTATCAGCGCTTTTTTTCTGACGTCTTTTTTCGGCATTCTCATCGAAGTGCTGCGCAATCAGTTTCGCCGCTACGCTGAACTGATCCTGGTTATCGTCCTGTCATTTTCCGTCGGCATCGCCATTACGATCATCAGCTCCGGCGTAGTTCACGCTAACGTAGAGTCCTTTCTTTTCGGCAGTATTCTCACGGTGTCCCGCGAAGACGTGATTTCCGTTATCGTTCTCGGCATCGTATCCATCATTACGATCGTATGGCTGTATCCGCAGCTGGTCATGCTCACTTTTGATGAAGACGGCGCAAAGATCGCCGGAGTCAGGAGCCGGCTTATTAACTACATCTTTGCCGTTCTTGTAGCGGCGACGATTTCCGTTTCGATCCGCGTTGTCGGTATTCTCGTCATCAGTTCGCTCATCGCCTTGCCGGTAGCCACGGCGTTGCAGCTTAAGAAAGGTTTTCGCCGGACTTTGCAGCTATCCGTTCTTTGCAGTTTTGTCGATATTCTTTCCGGTCTTTTCCTGTCGTACTATATCGACGCGGCTCCCGGCGGCGTGACGGCCGTATTGTCCGTGCTGATGCTGTTGGCGGTCATTGCCGTGCGTCAGTGCCGTCAGGCGCTGCAGCGGCGCAGAGAAGGGAGGATTAACGGTGATGGATGAAAAGGAATACGGTGCGTTGCTTCACAAGCACGGTTTGAAAAACACGCGGGCCCGCAATTGGGTGTTGCATGTGCTGCTCGCTCGAGAAGGCGTTCTTACGGCGGAAGAAATCTATCAGAACATCGATCAGAACGGCGGCAAAGTAAATTATTCGACTATTTACCGAATTTTGGAATTATTTGAAACAGCGTCGCTTGTGGAGAAAACCTTTTTACCCGATTTAAAACGGCACGGTTATGCGCTTCGTTCCATAGGGCACAGGCATCGGCTGATCTGCCTGCGCTGCCATAAGACGGTGGAAATTTCCGCATGTCCGTTGGCGTCGTTTGAAGAGCGGATTGCCGCTGAAACGACATTTCAGATCGTAGGACATAATCTGGAACTTTTCGGGTATTGCGGCGACTGTCGTCGGCAACTCCGGAGAGAAGAGGAAGGAGACGGCGTTTATGAATGAAACGCTGCAGCAGGTATGCGACGATTATTGGCACGGCGCCGGCGAGCTTGCCGTTTACTGCCGGCGTCTCGGCGGCGGGGAACCGTTTTTGCTGCGAGACAGGCCGATGGCGGCGGCCAGTCTGATCAAGATTCCGATTATGATTGAAGCCTTCCGGCAGGAACGGGCCGGGAGAATTTCTTTTTCCGCACGCTGGCCCGTACGCGCCGCCGTTCCTGGCGGGTCTTTCTATACGCTGCCGATCAACACGCCGGTGACGACTGCCGTGTTGATCGAACACATGATCGTTGAAAGCGACAATACCTGTGCCAACATGCTCTTGGATATACTCGGCATGGCCGCCGTCAATGACTGCATCGACGGTCTCGGTCTGAAAGGGACCCGGCTGCGGCGGAAAATGATGGACTTTACCGCCGCAGCGGCGGGCCGAGAGAATGTGACGACGCCTGGCGATATGGGGCGGTTGATGACGCTGCTGGCAGAAGGTCGTTGCCTGGGCCGGCGCGCCGATGCGGCTATGTGCGGCATTCTTTCCCGACAGGAAGACAATTGCGTCATACCGGCGCAGATGGTCCGCAGTCTCCGCATCGATCATAAAACAGGCGAGTTGGCCGGCGTCTATCATGACTGCGGCATTCTTTATGCGCCGCAGGGCAAACTCATTCTCTGTCTCATGGCTGACGGCATAAAAAATGAGGCTCAAGCCATTTACGACATGTCGTATTTGGCTCGAGCCTTGTATGACGCGGTTGCGGCCGCTCCGGTTATTTGACGAAGATAACGTAGTCGTCTTTGCGCGGCTTCGGCGGCGGTGCCGTTTCGGCGGGGTAGCCGAGGATGCAGTGGCCGACGCCGACGAGATGTTCCGGCAGTCCCCATTTTTTCAGCAGCGCTTTGCCTTCAGGCGAAGCGAACTCTTCTTTGGCGCGGTTGATCCAGCAGGAGCCGAGACCTAAGGCTGCCGCGGCGTTCATCAGATTGCCCATGACGAGGCAGCCGTCCGACCAGGCATTGGCGGAACGCTCCGGATCGGCAAAAACGATGACGACTGTCGGCGCACCATAAAGAGGATCGCTGTCGGTACCCAGAATCTTTGCGTTCATGGCGGAAATGGCGGCGATGACAGCTTCATCCTGGATGACGACCATCGAGGCGCCTTGCAGTCCTTTGGCGGACGGAGCATACATGCCGGCTTCAAGAATCTGATTCAATTCCTGATCGGTAATCTGCTCTTTTTTATACTTGCGGATACTGCGGCGTGAGAGCAACGTTTGAAGGGATTCGTTCATAACTGATCATCTCCTTGTTTTAATATATTTTTATTATAACATAGGATGGTTATTTTTGTGATGTAAAAAAACGGCGGTCCCGTTTTTACGGAAACAAACCTGCGCGCCGGTTCGATTGCCGCCGCCGAGTATGGTATAATACAGTCAGCGGAATTGCGTCGGAACGGTAAGCTTGCAGGCAGAGAATGGAGAGAAACTCGTGACAGAAAATTACACTAAACAACATCCTTTTGAGGACGAAAAAGACATTTCCGTCTTGGAAGAGTATACGCAGCCTTTAGCCAACTTGTTTAAAATCCTCGGCGACCCGACACGGCTGCGCATTTTGCAGGCATTGATGAAGAGTGAGCTTTGCGTATACGATATTGCCGATACGATACAAATGGGGCAATCTGCCGTTTCCCATCAATTGCGTATTTTGCGTGATTCTCATTTGGTGCAATTTCGCCGCGACGGCAAGACAGTGTATTATTCATTGGCCGACGATCATGTTTATACGATGCTTCAAGTCGGTTTGGAGCACGTTGCCGAATAAAGGGACAGTCAAAAAGGGGGACAATGTCATGTATGTTTGTCTGATGCGGCACGGCAAGGCGGAAAAAGCGCATGCCGGCTGTGCAGATGCCGAACGCAAACTGACTGACAGGGGGCGGTGCGATGTGGCGGCAATGGCCGAGTTCGCAACCAATTGGTGGCCTTCTGGCAAAAAAGCAATGGAAGTGAGTCCTTACGTGCGGACGAAAGAGACGGCGGAGATTATCAGCCGCCGTCTTCATTGCCGCAATATGCATGTCAACGACGCGTTGGTTTCAGGCGATTTATCTCGCCTTTACCGGGACGTCCTCTCCCGGCGGGACGCCGATCTTCTTTTGCTTATCGGACACTCGCCGTACTTGGAAAACTGGAGCGCCGAATGGACGGGAACGACCCTTGATTTTAAGACGGGCGGCATGGCGTTGTTTGATTACGATCCTTATGACGGCGAAGTCGGTACGGCTTCCCTGTTATTTTATATTCAGCCGGCTGCAGTCAGATTGTTGCTGAAGCTGCAGCATTAGGAGGTAGAAACATGAAACATGTCTTATCAATTGCCGGTACGGACCCTTCCGGCGGCGCCGGTGCGGCGGCGGACTGCAAGACCTTTTGCGCGCACGGTTGTTTTGCGCTCAATGTCATTACTGCCGTCGTTTCGCAGAATACGCAGGGTGTGCGGGATTATATGGATGTTACGCCGCCGCTGATCGCATCTCAGATTGACGCCGTCTTTGAAGATATCGATGTCGATGCCGTCAAGATCGGCATGGTCAGCGTCGTCGAAACGATCCGGATCATTGCGGCCAAGTTGAAACGATATCAGCCACCCTTTGTCGTCATTGATCCCGTCATGGTGGCGACGAGCGGTCATCGGTTGCTCCGCCCGGAAGCGGAAGAATCGCTGCGTAAAATGCTGTTGCCGTTAGCGACGGTGCTGACGCCGAATATTCCGGAAGCGGAGGTGCTGACGGGCAAGGAGATCCGCGATTTCCGCGATATGGAAGAGGCGGCTCGCGCCATTGCCTCCATGGGAGCGCAAACGGTGCTGGTCAAGGGCGGTCATCGTACGGAGGATGCTACGGATTTGTTCTTTGACGGCAAGGAAATGCATTACTTCAAGGGACGCCATATTGACAGCACGAGTACGCACGGAACAGGCTGTTCTCTTTCCAGCGCCATTGCGGCCGATCTGGCGAACGGCATGACGCTTACCGATGCCGTTGCCGCGGCGAAGGCGTATGTTTTTGACGGTATTGCGCACGCTGAACCGATCGGCAAGGGGCATGGGCCGATTCATCATTTCTACGGGTTATACGAAAAAGCGGGAATCGTTTAAGAGAGGGAACAACATGATTGGAAACTATATCAAGAAAACGCTTTGTCTTTTTGCCGCCGCCGCAACGGTTACCGGCAGCGCCTTGGCGCTGACGCCGGCAGAGACGTACGAGGCGGCGGCCCGCAATATGGCGGCGCATCCGCAAGGAGAATACACGGTACAAATGAATGTGCAGGCTCCGTTCATGTCGGTGGGACGGCTGAAAAACAAAATCGACATACAGGAAATGCCGTTCAAAGTCAAAAGCACGGCCAGCGTTGGTTTTCTCGGCAACGAAACGTTGAGCGGCACGTCCTCCCTTTATGCCGAGCAGGACGGCGCTGTCGTTCACGTTTACTACGGTTACGGTGATGAGGACAGCCGGACGTGGCAGTCGTATGACCGCCCTTTACGCGACGCGATGCCGCTGGCTGCAACGTTGCGTGCTGACGGCAATGTGCTGGCAGGCGTGAAAACGGTCACGGCGATTTCGGCGCATACGTATCGGGTCGTCTATGACATGTCCCGCCTGTATGCGACAGGTGATGAAGCGAAGTGGGCTGAAGCGGGCCTTTCCGGGGAAGAAAGGAAGGCATTGAAGGAAGCGCTGCTGGCGTTGCAACAGAGTGGCGATATCCTTGCAGACGTCACGATTGACCCCGCAACGGCGCGCATCAGTCATATCTATTTCCCGCTGACGCCGCAGCTGCGCAGTATTGCAGCACTGATTGCGGCCAATGCCAATGTCCCGGAAGCGCAAAAGGCGTTGATCGGCCGGATTCTGGCCTACAGCAGCGTGAATGTGACCGTTGATTGTGCGCCTCTGCCGGAAAATATCGACTTTACGGTACCGGCTGCGGCCCAAAAAACGAGATAATTGTGGAATTTTTGAGGAGGATAATTTATGAATAGGAAGTCGTTATGGCTGAAAAATATACTGCTTACGGCGGCGTCGACGTTACTGCTCAGTACGGCCGCGTTGGCGGCAGACCCGTTGGCGACGTATACGGAGGCAGTCCGTCATAGGGCTGCAAACCCGGACGGCCAATATACCGTACACGTCGCCTATGATATGCCCTTTTTTAAAGGCGCCGTGAAAGAAATGATTTTTCTGCAAGCGAATCCGTTTGCCGTGAAGGTGACGGCGCAGGCGGAAGACGCTTCACTTCCGACGTTGGCGACGACGGTTACCGCTTATAGTGAAGTGGCGGATAAGGAATACCATTTTTACTACGGCGTCACCAGTATGGGTGCAACGCAGTGGTATGTCGTCTCCGGGACGGCTGATGCCGCCATGGTCGGACAAAGCCTGACGTCTCTGTTCCAGGTCTTTGGCGACGGTATTACGGCGGTTCGGCAGACCGGCTCGCATACGTACGTCGTCGAATATGATACGAATCGGCTCGGGTCCATGCTGAAGCCGCCTGCTGCCGAGAATAAGACGGCCGATAAGATTTTGCGGGCCTTGAAGCAAAACGGCACGTATACGGTTACGGCGACGTTGGATTCGACGGACAAGGCGTTGCAGCAACTGACGTTTCCCATGACGCCGCAATTGCAGGGCCTGCTTGCCGTATTGGCCGAAGACTATCCGCGGTTTACTCCGCCGGAACGGGAAATTATCCGGCAATATGCCGAGAATGCAACGCTTGATGTAACGTTGACTATTGCACCGCTGCCGCCGGGAGAAGATCTGCGTGTGCCGGCTGCCGTCAAGAAGGTGGCTGTACCGATAACGGATGGCGCCGCGACGCGTACGGATACCGTCCGTGAAGGCGATAAAGCGGGTTCGTCGCCGCAGTCTGCCGGACAGGGGCAGGGCTGATGACGGCTCGGAAATAGCCGGTCGCTGTTTCGCGTGCCCGTATTCGTTCGAGAAGACGATGCAACAAGTGAAGTGCCGGTGCGTGAGGCTTTGCGCATTTCGCCGGCGCCGAAGGGAGCGGCAGTGCAGCTTTGCTGCGCGATTTAAATGTAAGGCGGGCGGATTATTTCGTCAAATCTGCTCGCCTCAAATTGTAAAGAGAGTATATGAATCTTTGGAAATATGTTGACAGAGAGCTTAAAATAACGGAAAATGGTATAAACGGGACAAACGGACGGATGTTTATGAATTATGGGGTGTTTGTACGTATTACCGATTCACATTGCAGAACCATACGATATAGGAGGTAGAAAAAAATTGGCTAAGAAGGAAAAGCTCTTTGTAATTCCATTGGGAGGCCTGGGAGAAATCGGGAAAAACATGACGGTTATCCAGTACGGAGAGGATATTGTCGTCTTGGATGCGGGATTGGCGTTTCCCGATGATGACATGTTCGGCATTGACCTGGTCATTCCCGACATGAGCTATTTGATCGAAAATCGTGACAAAGTCAGAGCCGTCGTTATTACGCACGGACATGAGGACCATATCGGCAGTTTGGCATATTTATTGAACGAGATCAACGTTCCCGTTTATGCTACAAGGCTTGTGTGCGGTCTGATTGAAGGGAAGCTGAAAGAAAATCGCATTTCGAATTATTCATTGAATGAAGTGAAGCATGGCGATGAAGTGGAAATCGGCTGTATGAAGGTCGGCTTTATCCATACGAATCATTCCATTCCCGATGCAAGCGCCATTTATTTTAAAACGCCTGTAGGTACGGTCGTTCATACCGGTGACTTCAAGATCGATCTGACCCCTGTCGATGATCAGTTGATGGATATCCATAAGTTTGCCGATCTGGGCAGGCGCGGCGTGTTGCTGCTCATGTCGGACAGCACGAATGCCGAACGACCGGGGTATACGGAGTCGGAAAAAACGGTCGGACAGGCTTTTCTCCGTGAATTCAGCCAGGCCAAGGGACGGATTATCCTAGCTACCTTTGCGTCGAACATTTCCCGCATTCAGCAAGCGGTCAATACGGCGGTTCTCTATAAACGAAAGGTCGCCGTTCTGGGACGGAGCATGGTCAACAACGTTCAGATCGCCACGGAATTGGGCTATTTGGATATTCCGGAAGGAGTCCTTATCGAGGCTGACGAATTGAATCGGTATCCTGCCGATCAGGTGCTGATTCTGACGACGGGCAGCCAAGGGGAACCGATGGCCGGATTGTCCCGGATGGCTTTCAACAATCATCGCAGTGTCAGCATCATGCCCGGCGATACCGTCATCATTTCGGCGACGCCGATTCCCGGCAACGAGATGGGCGTCAGCCGCACCATTGATAATTTGATGAAACTCGGAGCCCATGTCGTTGCCGGCAGAGACAAAAAAATACACGTTTCCGGTCACGGCAGCCAGGAAGAATTAAAAATCATGCTCGGTTTGATTAAACCGAAATATTTCATTCCCGTCCACGGCGAGTACCGAATGCTTAAGAAGCACGGCGAAATGGCTGTGGAAATGGGAGTCGACAAAGCGCATATCCTCATTGGCGATAACGGCCAGATTTTCGAGTTTACGGGACGCAGCGGGCAAAAAACGGGCCGTGTCAATGCCGGCCGCGTTTTCGTCGACGGACTCGGCGTCGGCGATGTCGGCAACATCGTCATCCGCGATCGACAGCAGTTGGCCATGGAAGGCGTCGTGATCGTTGTCATGACCTTGACGAAAGGAACCAGTCACGCTTTGGCGGGCCCCGATATCGTTTCCCGCGGCTTCGTTTATGTCCGTGATTCGGAAGCGCTTCTGGCGGAAGCGCACGAACGGGTTGCTGCCGTTTTGGAACGATGTGAAGCGGGCAATATCCGCGAATGGGCCGTGATCAAGTCCCAAGTCCGCGATACGCTGAGCCGATATCTCTTTGAAAAAACGAGACGCCGCCCCATGATCTTACCGATCATCATGGAAGTTTAAAATCTGATAGCATGACAGCATACAGCGGGGGTTTTTGCCTCCGCTGTTCTGAATGTAGAGAGAAAGACAGGATGAGACGATGGACGATATGAATGTAAAAGCAATGACGACAGCCGGGCTTTTGGCTGTCATAATGGTATTTTTAGGCGTACTGGGCTACGTGTCGCCTTTATTCGCGCTGATCGGTTATTTTGTGTTTCCCGTACCGATGATCATCGTTTTCCTGAAATTCGGCGCCAAGTGGGCAGCACTGTTCGCTCTTGCGGCAGGCCTTTTGCTGGCCTTATTTATTTCACCGCTTTTCGCGCTGATCATGTTTCTCTCCTTCGGGATCATGGGAACGGCCATCGGTTGCGGCCTGCGGCGGCAATGGCCGCTGGGGCGGCTGATCGCTCTTGCTGCAGGCGCTTTGTTGGTATTGACCGTTTTGTTGTCCCTGTTGACGTATGCCGTTAACGGCGTTAATGTGATTGCCGTTACGACGGATGCCTGGCGGCAGACTTTCGATTTGGCCTTGGCGTCGTACAGCAGCCGGGGGCTCTCGCCGGAGGAAGCGTTGGCATTGCAGGAACAGGTCGATGCGATCAAAGAAACCTCGGCCGTTCTTCTGTCGGCGGCGGCAGTAGTCAGCATGTTTATCTTGGCTTACGTATATATCAAGGCGGCCGTCATTATCCTGCAGCGGCTCCATCTTCCCGTTCGTCCGCTGCTGCCTATTCGTTATTGGGAAATACCGCGCATTATGGTATACTTATATGTACTGGCACAGGTCATGCGCTACTGGGGATCGACAAGATCCGTTGAGTGGCTGAACCTGACCGGTGTCGGTTTGAGTTTGGTTTCTTTTTTCTTTATTTCCATCGAAGGTATCGCTTTCTTTCTGTTTTTGGCAGAGCGCAAGTTTCACCTGAAGTCGACGGGGCAGGGAATGATCCTTGCCGCTTACTGTCTTTTTCTGCCTCTTTTGCAGAATGCGGCCTTCATCGGCGGGATTGTCGAGATGCTGCTGCAATACCGCAAGAAACACGGGGGTCTTTGACCCCGGGGAGCCGACGCATGTTTAAAAAACTATTGGGCAGTCGATTTGAAAGGTATTATCTGCTTGTCATTTCCCTTCTCCTGTTGATCATTGCCGTGTATAACTGGGTAGTCGCCGCTTTGGCGGTAATCCTGATCATCGGCGCATTTTTCTTAAGCCGCAAAGATTCCAATGAGCGCAATCGCGAGATCAGCCGCTTTTTCGATGCCATTTCGCGCAGTGTCGATCAGGCGACGACATATGCCGTTCAAAATCTTCCCATCGGTATTGCCATCATTGACTCGGAATCGGCGCTTTGCTGGTCGAACAGTGTTTTCATGGACTGGTTGGCGGCTGTCGACGACGGACAGAAAATGAGTCAGATCATGCCGAATTTGAATCTCGATAAGGTTTGGGGAAAGTCGGGGTATTTTTTTGAAACGATCAATGACCGGTACTATCGCGTGGTTTACAAGTATCTGCAAACTGATGCATCGGAAGACGATAATTATTTGATCCTGTACTTCGAGGACATTACCGATACGGAACGACAGAAAGAAAATGCCCTGCAGACTATGCCCGTTTTTGCGGAAATTGTCATTGACAACATGGAAGAAGTGGGCAAGGGGATGTCGGCTGTACAACAGGCGACACTTTGGACCGACGTCAACAACTGCATTGTCGGAGAAATGACGGCGCTGGGCTGTTATATCCATGTATACGGCAATGAAAACTATTTTGTCTGCTTAACGAGGAAGGCCTTCGAAGGGTTGAAGAAAAATCATTTCGCCATCCTCGACAAGATCAGAGCCATTCACACCGTGAACCGCATTCCCGTTACTGTCAGCATGGGTGTGGCGGCAGTACCGGAAGAAACCTTTACCCGAGGCTTATCCGATTTCAACGAGCTGGCCGACAAGGCTCATGCCGGCGTTGACTTGGCGTTGGGACGCGGCGGCGATCAGGTCGTCGTTTATGAAGAATCGGGAGAGGTTCATTTTTTCGGCGGCAAGACGCAGTCCCTGGAAAAGAACACCCGCGTTCGCGCCCGTATTGTTGCCCAGGCCCTGCATGAATTGATCGATACGAGTGAAAACGTGCTGGTTATGGGACACGAACGGGAAGATTACGACTGCATCGGTTCCGCCATCGGCGTGGCTCATATGGCGCGTATTGCCGGTAAGTCCGTGCATATCGTCGCCAGTAAAGAAACAGATGCGATTCAGCCGCTGTTGGATAAAGTCAGCGAGGTGGAACTTTTCCGCAATCTGCTGATTACGCCGGAAACGGCGGAAATGATGTGCACCGAAAAAACGCTTCTTTTTATTACCGATACGCATCGGGCCGATATGACGGCGGCGCCGAAGCTTTTGGAAAAAACGAAACGCCGCGTCGTAATCGACCATCATCGGCGCAGCAGCGATTTCATCAAGAAGCCCCTTTTAACGTATACGGAGACGTCGAGCTCCTCGACGAGCGAACTCGTTACGGAGCTGATCCAGTATTTCAGGGATGATGTGGAGCTTGAGAAGGTCGAAGCAACGGCCTTATATGCCGGTATCGTCGTCGATACGAAGAGCTTTGCCGTGCAGACCGGCGTGCGCACTTTTGACGCCGCCGCGTATTTGCGGCGCAGCGGCGCCGATCCGACGATCGTGCGCGGTCTTTTCAGCTCGGATTTCGCCCTGGTCAAGACGAAGGCGCAAATGCTGGCCGACGCGGTTATTATGGACAGTATTGCCATGACGAATTGTCCGCCCGGCGTGGAGAACGCGCCTGTCGTATCGGCACAGGTGGCGGATATGCTGTTAGGAATCAATACGGTCGAGGCGAGCTTTGCTTTTTATGCGCTTTCTGACGGCAATCTCGGCGTCAGCGCCCGCTCTCAGGGCAATATCAACGTGCAGCTGGTCATGGAAGAACTCGGCGGCGGCGGTCACCGCACCGTCGCCGGTGCGCAGCTGAAAGGACTGTCTCCGACAGAGGGACAGGCTGCCGTGCGGAAAGCATTGCAGCAAGTTGCAGAAAAGGAGAGTACAACGATATGAAAGTAATCTTATTGCAAGACGTAAAAAAATTAGGAAAAAAAGGGAAAATCGTCGAAGTTTCCGACGGATATGGCCGTAATTATCTGTTGGCGCGTAAGTTGGCGGCACCCGGTACGGCTGAAAATATCAACGATGCCAAACAGAAAAGCGCGGCGGCGCAGCATAAGGCGAAGGTGGCTTCCGACGAAGCGGTCATCCTGGCCAGTCAGCTGAAGAAAGTCGAATTGACGATTCCCGTGCGTACCGGTGAAGGCGGCAAGGTCTTCGGCGCCATTACGGGAAAGAACATCAGCGATGCCGCAAAGGAACAATACAACCTTGATCTGGACAAGAAAAAAGTGGAGATCAAAGACCCGATCAAGGCCGTCGGGACGTATGATGTCATCATCCGTGTTCATCCGACGATTACAAGCGTGATCAAAGTTCATGTCACCGAAGGATAAGGTATGAAAGAGTTATTAGATAAATTACTGCAGCGCCATAAGTATCTGGAACCGACGGCGGAAGAGGAACTGCGCCGGCAGGTGAACGTGTTGTACGGCGCTTTTACGGGTCTCATCGGTCCGGAAAAAATGGTTCTTCGCGCCAGCAAATATTCCGCTTTGGCCTACGTTCACTCCGAAGATCCCCGGCAGCGCCTGACAGGGCTGCAGCGGCTGATTTATGAAGATGCGTCGTACGATAAGGTACCGACAGACGAAGAGGTTGTCGACGTGTTGAACGAGTTGGAAACCGTTTTGGCGGAGATGCTGGCGCGGCAGGCCGTGGAAGAACGGCTGGAAAAGAAGATTTCCCAGCGGATGGAAGAAAAACAGCAGGAATATGTCCAGGAAATCAAGATGCAGCTGATCCAGGAAGAGTTGCATGACGTCGAAACGCCGCAGACGAAGCAGAAGTTGGAGGCCTTGCAACGGCTCGATACGATCCAGTTGGCCGCATCCGTTATGGAACGGGTTCGACCGAAAAAACTGTCGGCTATCGTCGGGCAGGAGCGGGCTGTAGAAGCGATGCAGAGCAAATTGGCATCCGTCTATCCCCAGCATCTGCTCCTTTACGGACCGCCAGGTGTCGGTAAGACGACGGCTGCCCGCATTATTTTGGACGAGGCCAAAAAGTTGCCGTTTACTCCCTTCGGCGCAGATGCGCCTTTCGTGGAAACGGCAGGGACGACCTTGCGCTGGGACTCGCGGGATATGACGAATCCCCTGATCGGTTCCGTTCATGATCCCATTTATCAGGGAGCGAGGCGGGATCTGGCCGAAACGGGTATTCCCGAGCCGAAGCCGGGGCTTGTAACGGAAGCACACGGCGGTATTCTCTTCATCGATGAAATCGGCGAAATGGATCCCATGCTGCTGAATAAATTATTGAAAGTATTGGAAGATAAACGGGTGAAATTCGAATCGGCTTATTATGACGAATCGGATCCGAATATTCCCGAATATATACGCAAACTCTTTGCCGACGGTGCGCCGGCGGACTTCATTCTCATCGGGGCCACGACACGGGATCCGTCGGAAATCAATCCGGCTATCCGTTCGCGTTGCGCCGAAGTGTTCTTCGAGCCGCTGGTACCGGCCGATATCGTTCGGATCATCGTCAATGCCGCTGCGGAGTTGGGGATTTCTCTGGCTGACGGTGTGGCGGAAAAGATCAGCACCTTTACGATTGAAGGGCGTAAGGCCGTCAATATTTTGGCTGATGCGTACGGTCATGCCGTTTATCAGCAAAAAAGCACGACGGATATACAAATTACGCTGGAGACCATTCAGCATATTGCTCACGTCAGTCGCTTAGTGCCGTATGTGCCGGAACGGGCGTCGTCGGCAGGCGTCATCGGCAAGGTCTTCGGCCTCGGCGTTGCCGGTTATCTCGGTTCGACGTTGGAAATCGAAGCCGTCGCCTTTCCGGCGCAGACAGCGGGCAAAGGCTATTTCCGCTTTAACGATACGGCCGGTTCCATGGCGAAGGATTCCATGTTTAATGCCGCCGCCGTCGTTCGCGCCGTGACAGGCAAAGAGCTGGCTGATTTCGACATCAACATCAATTTTATCGGCGGCGGCAATATTGACGGACCGTCAGCGGGAACGGCGATTACGACGGCGCTGATTTCCGCCATTACCAAGGTGCCGGTACGCCAAGATGCGGCCGTTACGGGAGAAATTTCCGTACAGGGACAGGTTAAACCTGTTGGCGGCGTCTTTGAAAAAGCGTATGGCGCCAGCCGTGCCGCAATGAAGACCATTATTATTCCGGAAGAGAATAAAGAAGATATACCGGCAGATCATTTGGGGCTTGAAGTCTGTCCCGTCAAGACGATCGGCGAGGTCTTGGATCTGTTGCTCATCAAACAGGAGTCGTAAAATGGAACAACGAATACCGCCGCAGAATATAGAAGCGGAACAGGCCGTTCTCGGCGCGATGATGTTGGAACACGACGCGGCGACGTTGGCTGCGGAGAAACTGCTTCCCGTCGATTTTTATCGTGAAGTACACCGCATTATTTTTGAAGCGATGGTCAATTTGCACGGCGAACGGAAAGAAATCGACGTCATTACGCTTCCGGAAGAGCTGCGGCGCATGAAAAAGCTGGACGATGCGGGCGGCCTGGAATATGTGCTGAGCTTGCCGAATCTCGTGGCGACGGCTGCCAATATCGAATACCATATCAACATTGTCGTGGAAAAGTCATTGGCCCGCAAGCTCATTTCCACCTGTACCGATTTGGCAACGGAAGCTTACGACGGCGAGACGGCGGCGAGTGAACTGCTCGATAAAGCGGAGCAGAAAATCATGGGGATCTCCGACAGCAACAATCGCAGCGATTTCGCGCCCGTCAGCGACGTCGTCAATGAGACGCTCGATAAGATTACGAAGCTTTATGAAAATAAAGCGGGGCTGACAGGCTTGCCGACGGGATTTCGCGATCTCGACCTCCTGACGTCGGGGTTGCAGCCGTCCGATTTGATCCTCATCGCCGCTCGCCCCAGTATGGGGAAGACGGCCTTTACGCTGAATATCGCCCAAAACGTCGGGGTGCGCCAGCAGAAAACGGTTGCTTTTTTTTCGTTGGAAATGTCCCGGGAACAGCTGGTACAGCGATTGCTCTGCCAGATTTCTCATATTGATTCGCAGAAGCTCAGGACCGGTCAGCTGAACAGCGACGAAGAATGGGGAAGACTGACGGAGGCGTGCAGTAAATTATACCAAGCGCCGATTTATATCGACGATACGCCCGGCATCGGCGTCGGAGAAATGCGTTCCAAAGCGCGGCGGCTGAAATCGGAAAAAGGCCTTGATCTGATTATCGTCGATTATCTGCAGCTCATGCAGGGGCGCAATGCCGAAAGCAGGCAGCAGGAAATCTCCGATATTTCCCGTTCCCTGAAAGCGCTGGCGCGTGAGCTGAAAGTGCCGCTCATCGCTTTGTCGCAGCTGTCGCGAGGCGTTGAGAGCCGGCAGGACAAACGGCCCATGTTGAGCGATTTGCGTGAATCGGGGGCGTTGGAACAGGATGCCGATATCGTGTCCTTCCTTTACCGCGAAGATTATTACGATAAGGAGACGGAGAATCAGCACATTACGGAAGTCATCGTGGCCAAGCACCGCAACGGCGCGACGGATACGGTGAAGCTCTACTTCAAAGGAGAGTACACGCTGTTTCTTAATCTCGATACGCATCACAGCGAAGAATTTTAATAACCAAAAAGGGATACGAGACGATCATCTCGTATCCCTTTTTGGTTGGGTTGCCGGCGGTTCGGCATAATTTTATCCGGATGGACCTGCTGGAAAAGGCGGCGGTGTTTCCCCGTTTTCTTTCAAATACGCCAAGTTGCGCAGCAATATTTTTTTACCGCGCCAGGCAAAGGCGCGGTTGCCGTAAGCGGCGCGGAACTGGCCGTTCGTAATGGATTCCAAGGCGGCGGCATCGATGTGCGTCAGCAGCTGCTCCCTGAATTCAGGCAGCGGCGTTACCGGCACGTCCCGATTATGAGGGCAGACGCGCTGGCATTCATCACAGCCGAAGACGAGGGGCGTTTTTTGTATAATCGCGATTTCCGCAGGGGATAAGTCGCCTTTTTTTTGCGTTAAATACGATTTGCAACGCTCATAGGTGTAGGATGTGCCGGTAAAGCAATTGCCGGGGCAGGCGGCGGCGCAGGCGCCGCAGTGGCGGCATTCGCGCTGGTTCGGCGCGTCGGCGTCCAGGGGCAGGGTAGTCAGCAGGCTGCCGATGAAGCAGTACGTGCCGTAGGTTTCGTGAATGAGGCAGCGATTGTCGCCGAAGAAGCCGAGGCCGGCGCGCTGGGCCAAATAGCGATCGGCTAAGGGCGTCGTATCGATGACGGCGACTTGCCGGCTGTCGGGGAAACGGCGGCGAATGGCCGCGTCGAAGCGTGTCAGATAGTCACGAATAATCTGATGATAATCGCGGCTCTGGCAATAGAGGGAGAGGTTGGCCTTGCCTGCCTTTTGGCCGTGGTAGTAGGGAAATAAGACGACGATAATGGCACGGCATGCCGGCAGCAGGCGCTTCGGTTGCCAGCGGTCCTCGCCGTGGCCGGCGGCGAGAGGGCAAATCGGCTCGGTCGACACTTCTGCCGGCAGTTCGGCGGCGGCAATACCGATGCAGTCGAGCCCGAGTTCCCGTCCCAGCGCTTTGATGAGGCGACTATCCATGGAGAGAGTCGCTTTCCTTGATTTTCGGCCTGACGATATAACTGTACGCGGAGGTATAACAAATATGCAGGTGGTGGCGCATGGCGATCTCCGCTTCTTCAGCGCTGTGCCGTTCCAGGGCTGCGGCGATGGCGGCGTGTTCATTGGCTGCTTCGGCGACGCGGCTGGTACGGCTGTAAAGGGAATTGATGCCGGTTCGCTTGATATTATCCCGAAGTTCCTCTACGACGTATCGAAGAAGGGAGTTGCCGGATGCTTCAATAATGGTATTATGAAACTCCGTGTCGCTGAAAATGAACTCCTGGTATTTCGGACTGTCATATTCCGCCAGTTTGCGCTGTTGTTCTACAGACAGACGCAGTATCTCCAGCTGTTCCGACGTGATATGGGAACAGGCCAGCTGGACGGACAATACTTCCAGTGCCGTGCGGATCTGAAAAATATTAGTTAAATTTTTGGCGTCCAAACTTTTGACGATAATTCCCTTCTGCGGAATATAGCGGACCCAGCCTTCCTTCTGCAAACGCAGCAACGCTTCACGCACCGGCGTGCGGCTGACACGCAGTTCATCGGCGAGCGTCCGTTCCGAAAGCAGGTGACCGTCTTGATACTTTTGATCGAGCAGGCGTTTTTTGATAATCGTGTAGATTTGATTTTTTAATGACTGCGCATGATAATTGACCATACGGACCTCCCTTTGGACGTAATGGAGAAAAAGACTGGCATTCCCCGG
>NZ_AWXA01000036.1:0-18027 GCF_000478965.1 Megasphaera vaginalis (ex Srinivasan et al. 2021) | reverse complement strand
CTTTTTTGCTGGAAGAATTGACTGTATAGCTGATTACCGGTTGAATCAAAAAACGCAACATTGCCGATTGAACTGTTATTTTTCGGCAAGCATCTGATTTTAAATTTAGTACCGGATGAATTTTTAATATTTACGCCACCGTAGTCATTTGATGCGATTGTAAGATCGCCGCTCATCGTATCGCCAGTTTTTAAGACATTGTTTGCAGCCGTTTGTGCTGTCCCCGCCGGCTGCTCAATCCAGCCCATGTTTTCTCTGCGGCAAAATACGCGGTGTGTATTATAAGTAACTAATTGCTGCTGATAATACACGTCACGAGTGACTGACAGTCTGAATGATTCAGTAAGCAAATCAGGAGTATTTGTTAACGTACTTAAATTTGAGTCACCGACAAAGACGTACTCACCGACTTTATAATAATTGTTTAAGTCAGCGCCGTTTGGAATCATTGTGTACGCTAACGAATCGGCAGTGCCGGCATGTGCTACATTATCGACTGTAACCGTATTCGTAGTTCCGGCACCTGTCGTGACGGTAAGCGTATCGTTTGTACCAGTTACGGCTGACACGTACGCAGTGATATCTTTGCCGTTTTTATCGGCCGTCGCCTTATCAGCCGTTACGCTATCCACGTTGATCGTAACGTCGCCACTGCCATCAAACGTTGTCGTGCCCGTCGCTTTACCAGCCAGTGTGATTTTGCGCGCCGTCTTTAGCTTTGTAGCGCTCCCCGCATTGCCCGCGATCCCAGCTGCATGCGCAGCCGGATCAATTTCATGACTATCAATGATTTTTCCAGCCTCGACAAGTTTTAATCTCAAGTATTCGTCGTTGCTAAATAATTGATTTAAAAAAGTATTTTGCAAATCATATCTAACGGGGTCTGTTGATATAAATTGCGGAAACCCATCAGAATTAAAATCGAGATTGTTCGCAATTGCTTCTATCGGTCTCGAAATCCCCCCAACGGTTTCCGGAAAAACACTTTTCCATTTCTCGAGGTATGCCACTATTCATCACTCCATTCAACTGTTTCAGACCAGTATTTATACATCCCGTCAAAACTTATTCTTCCATCCCAGCTATACCCGAGATAAATGCTCACTCCCAGATGTGCTGGTTTATATAACATAATTTGACGTCTCATTTCTTGTAAATCACGTTTTTTATTAGTCGATATGTAGATATTGAAATAATATTGATTATTATATTCCACAATATATCCTGATCCGTACGTGTTTACAATTTTTTCCATTGCTGAGAGCGTAGATGTTCCTGTTCCGCAAAGTTTAAGCATGATTCTGTCCCGTCTAATTCCGATTGTATCATCGTCATTAATGGCAATGCCTAAATACCGTTCCCAAAGTCCAAGTCCCCAGGTGGCCGTTTCCACAAAAAATTGTTGTAAGACATCAACAATAACAAGGCGCATTTTTTCATGCTCCCAAGAATACGTATCTAGGAGGATCATCATTGTCGGATCTTTTTTTACAAACGCAGGTAAGTATCGACTAATATCTACCGTTTCGGTGCGTAACAAATTAAAATTAGGCAATAGTCGTCACCTCGAAATTGCCAATTCTAGGAATTGAATCAGCATTAATAGAAATATTTTTAATAGCGCTGTTAATAGTTAGTGACTCATAATCGTCGATTACCCCAGTCGATAATAATGCTTTACCGACTTGAGCAATGGAGATGTTATCACTATCAAACCCAACATCAGTAAAATACCGATTGACAGCATTATATAAAACTGTTTTATACTCACTTTTATCTGATACAGGCTTGACTGATACTTCAATATTAATTGACTGTATCATCGGGGCTACTACGGTCACTGTTGCTCCAATTGGCCTTCTTACTTCAATATATTCGCTTACTTGTTTAATTAAGCTCTCAGAAGCGGCATCTTTATTAACATCAAGAATAAGTACTCTCACAGTCCCGTTCCCATTCCAGAGTGGCTGTACTTTAATAGCGCCAACGCCAGGAACCGCTAGCGACCACTCTCGATAATGGCTAGAATTACCAGATGTTCCCGGGTTTCGTACATGTAATAAAAGTCGGTTCAATAATGATTCATCGCTTTCTTCGTCGTAACCGTCGTGTGTTGCAGCTGCATTATTTACACTCGCCACTCCAGGAATTGAAAGCGGAATATTTTTAATCGTCCCTTCTGCAACATTTCCCACTACTCCTGCATTTTGCGCATATATGACCGCTGTAACAGCACCTGTACTGCCAATCGTATAGTCTTGTCTAGTCACAAACACCGTATTGTCGTCAGTAGAAAATTGGCTGCCGCGTGCAATGGTCGTTCCTACACTGCCTTTAATAACAACTTCACCTTGGGATTCAACCGCTAATTTTCTATCAATTCCATGCGCAGAGGCCCCTAATGTAAGATATCTCCCCCAGGATGTATGTGGAAAAACTGCTAATATCATCTGTGCCAATTCAACTTCCGTTTTGGCAAACTCAATAGCATTCGCCGAAAACACATCATATTCAAATGTACCTTCGTATTTACTTACAGATAATCGACTAAAATCTTGTAATTCACTAAGAATAGCGCTTTCATCCCGTGGACTAAACATTAATATTCACCTTCCCATAAACTGTCGTAAGCGTAACATCAACTGTCAGCGAATCACCGACTGCGGTTATTGTCACAGAATCAATAGATTTAATATATGGATTCACCATCAAACATTCAATAATGACGCGCCGCAACTCTGACTTGCGATGGCTGACGCCCATCACTTTACCGATAAATGGTTTTATTTCAAGACCGTACTGCCAAGAGTATGCCAAGTACTGAAAACGCTCAGTCTTCAGCGCTTTATACACCCACACTTTGATAGCATCATCACCTTCAACAATGACGTGTTTTCCATCACCGTCGTACATAAAGCAATCTTTTTCAAAGTCAAAACCAAGTTCTGTCGGAATGGGTAGATCATTAGTATTTTGATTCGCCCATGAATATGATAATGAGTTTATTCCGGTATATGGATATGCTTCACTCATAATTTCGTCACCTGATTTCCGATGATATACATTTGGTCTTGTTTCGTAGGATCATATACAGGGACAACTTCAACCAAATCGCCAACTTTTAGCGTGTCAGTCCAGGTCTCATCGTTATTGACAGGATGATTATGATTGTCATACTGGGCATAACCACTCCCGCCGGATTTAAAGTCTGTTTCTCCAACCACATGCCGCGTGTAATTCGGCAATAAATAGTTGGCTACATACACATCTGCTGCATCTAATAGTATGTCATTTACTTTAACCAGTATGTTTGGCGGCGGGGATACAACAAGGCCAATCATCGTTTGTCGTGGTCTTGCATCTTGCGCAATTCCATGCATCATGTGAACGATTTTCATTGCTGACTGAGATGCTGCCGGTATATGTTTATTATCACTCATTGCCGCTTCTCCTTTAAATATGGCTAGTTTTAATGATAGCTGTTGGTGTCATTCCAAGGCCATAAATACTCCCTTGCCCTACTCCGCCAATACCCCCATTTGCACTAGAGTTATTGCCTACATACATACCGTTGCCGGCATAAATTACGGTGTGCTCATCACCATCAAATACAACGCAGTCCCCAATCTCAAGATTAGAGTCAGAAAAAGAAACAACATTATCTGACCCGGCATTTGCAATCAAAGCGGATACACTGGTTGTGCCGTTTTCGTATTGCTCTTTGAGATACGGGCTGTACCATGACCCAATTCGAGTTGCCGCTTCTACACAGCCATTTCTGCCATTTGGCATAGTTGTCCCTTGCCATGCTGCATATCCATTATTGATGCCTTCTTGAATCCCGCTATTCGCATTCCCAACTGATCCAACAGTCCATCCTTTAGCTCCTCCCTGCTTATCTTCTGGTAGTTTTTCTTTATTCATGACATTCTCAAACTCAATCTCAAGTCTCATAAAGTGCAACCCATTTTCAAACGTATGTGTATCAGACTTAATCCAAAATTTGCCTGTAATCTCTGCTAAAAGATCATTAATCGCAATGGAATATGATGACTTGCACCGATAATCTCCAATGCATTCAATGATGCCAGATCTATCTGGCTTGTGAAAAATTTTTTCAAGTTCATCATTCGTAGTCGCTTTCTTACTTTCTTTGTACACATCTTGAATCGTTACGCCATACTTTTTGATGAGATCATCTTTCTGCTGTGTCGATTTCGTATTCCCTTGATCATCTGCAACAATGATCTTATTTACCATGTTTTCAATAGATTCGCGATACTCACTGTCTTCGATATTCACATACTGATTTGCTTCATAATTAGGAATAAGCTCTCCCTTTTTAACGATATCAAGCTTATCACCATTCATGACCGGATGAAAAAGCACATCCGGCTCATCAGCATTCTTCTTCGTCGCGTTGATTTGTTTAGCTGCTTCCGTATAAGCAATCATAATAATCTGATATCCAGTTTTTTCACTAGCTATAAAAGAAATTGTCTTCCCCGTTTCAACGATATTACCTACTGTTACCCCCATTTCAGCACAGACAGATTTTACAATATCTTCTGCTTTGGCATTCGTATATTTGCGGGTTACTTTTGACTTGCAGAGCAAGAAAAGATCATCAAAGCAAGTTACCGTAATCGTCGAACTAGCCGTTTTTTTCTCGATTGTGTAGCCGCGTCCGTTAAATTGCAACGTGCCACCTTCGTCGTAACTGTAAACAGTTTCTCCGGGCTCAATGACATAATTCGGCAAATTCGGATCACGAGCATCTTGAGAATATGAAAATTCAAGTTTACGTGCCACTTGCATGCGTGAGCCTTCCCACGTGATTGTATCAATGATAAGCTGTGACAAGTCCGTAATCGTCTCTGTTATTTTTTCAGATTCTTTTCCATTATTATCTTTTACTGTTTCCGTTGATACCTTTTTGTGTTTAATAATCATTTATTTAATCCTCAACTTACGCAATTTACTAACGTTGTTAATTGCCAGATCCTTGAGGTCATTACTCTGCACAATGCGCCGCCAGTGATTATAATCCCCGTAGGCTTTCTTGGCCGCATCCATGATATCAGACCCTTTCTGCCATAAAGTTGCTTGTGTCGGTTCAATTGTTTCTGTTGGTCTCGCCTTGAGTCCAGTTATCTGATCTACCGTTGCGTTATTGTTTGCCGTTGGTGTATTCAATGCTTTGTATTCTAAAAGGTTAATCGTGTAATAGATATCACCGGATCCATCTTGCTTTGCACACTGCATATCTGTAATCCCCATCATCAAATTTATGGGAGTCTCTGTCACAATGACGCGAATAGGGTTCTTGGCTTCTTTCCATTTTTTTATTAAATTAATACATTCCGAGGGATCTTTCCGATCACCAACCACAAACGGATAATCATGGACCGTTGCCGGAAAAAAACAGCTCCACGATACGGTATGTAGCTTTGGCTGCCCGAATAGTAGGGCTTCTCCGACTTGTGTAATATTGACAGTCTTATTATTCTGACTCATGGAAAACGATATCTTGCGAGGGGTAACAGGAATCGTAAACGAATCTGCTGTACTCTGCATGATGATTTGCTGTCTGGTCTCTCCTCCCAATCCGGAGAATATATTCGACAATACTTCCAGGGCATTTCCCAATCTTCCGATTCCCAATTAATACCCACCTCCATAGTTGGTATTACCTTGTGCTATCAGTGCAGCTAGTTTGTAAGCAATTTTGTCGATATCAGCCTCTTCTCTCACGACAAAGGTATTCCCGGTTACATTAACATGAGTGCTCCCGTTAGCTTCAGTACCGCTAAACTGCTTTTGCAACATCTTTTTCGTTGTCGCATGCGGATAAATACGGCTGCCACCGGGCAGATCAACAATTTCACCGCCACGTTCGTTGATTTCCGTCCATCCACCGCCAAAGGAATTGGCACCAGTAGCATGCCCTAACACCCCGCTAAAGCTAAATGACGGCGTCGGAATCGAAGAAACAGTACTACTTATTGAAGACAATGCATTACTAGCGCTATTTTTTAACGGGTCCCAGACATTCGCGCTAAACCAATCTGTAACACCCGTCCAATCTTCTTTTAGTCTATCTACTGCGCCAGAAAATGAATTCCCTATTTCTTGCGCTGCCAAATTGGCACCTGCTTTGATTTCAGACCAAGTGTCAGCTGCGAATTCATTTATCCCTTGCAATGATTGTCCAGCCGATATCATAGCATCAGAAAATCCAGTAGAAATATTATCAACCAATCTATTAACTGCAGATTCGGCACTCTGACACATATTGTCATATGCCGTCTTAAATGATTCTTCTATATTTTTACTTTCATTTTTCATCCATTCGCCAGTTTGATCGTAGGCATCTCTTAAACGCTCAAACCCAGCAATCCATTCTTCGTTTTTTTGGGATAGCTTTTCACCAATACCTGAAAAGTCCATATTAGCTAAACTGCCGCCTAATGCCTCTCCACCTGCATACCCAGCAGCACCGCCAACCAGTCCGCCAACACCAGCACCAACAACAGTTCCTACTCCCGGAATGACGGAACCTATTGCAGCACCGCCTGCAGCACCTGCCTTAGCGCCCGCAATACCGCCAGCAATGCCGCCGATAGATTTCGTTGCAGCTGCTCCTTTTTGCCCTTCATCCGCTGTAGCCACATCTAAAAACCCATTCGCAATCGCCAGCGGTAACATCAATCGTCCTAATGCTTTCAAGCCGCCAGGCAGCTTCCCGCCTTTTGGAGCTTTCGTAGTGCCACCTTTGCCGCCTAGAATGAAATCGCCAGTATCAACGCCGCCCTTGCCGTTAATCACAACATTCGCCGCATTTACAACCATTTCGCCAACGTTATTATCTGTTTTGCCACTTACATTGCCGCACTTGGCACCGCCAACTCCTTGGATCGCATCTTTTGCTTTGAGTGTAAGGTTGATAATTTCTTTAAGCCCAAAGGCAAGAGCCCCTCCTGCCAGCACAGAACCGATGCCGTCAAAAGCCAAGAACTTATTCTTGAGATCAACGATTCCTTTTCCAAGTGTGTTTATCATAGCATCGGTAAGACTCCCTGTGTCGGTCATTGTCTTGCTAAAATTACTCAGTAATGCATCCGCTTCTTGTATAAAATTGCGTAGTCCGGTTGCGGCATCGCCTTTCATTAGCTTCATAGTGAATTCGTCCCAGTCGCCTGCTAAATATTCTATATCGCCTGAAAGATTATCCAGTCGTGTCTTTGCCATCTTTTCAGCAGCGCCTTGAGAGTTATCAATAGAATCAGCTAACTTGTTGAATTTATCATCCGACTGATTAACGATAGCAAGCAGTCCGGACATGCCCTCTTGACCTGCCAACATAGCCGCCGTAGCTGCCTGCTGTTCCGGGGTCAACGTCTTAAACCCGTTTCGGATGTCTTTCATTACATCGCGGAATGGGCGCATCTTACCTGCCGAGTCCGTAATGGATAATCCGAGTAACTCCATTGCTGCCGCCGAATCATCTGTTGGTTTTGCCATATGTGTTAAAAGAGCACGCATACTCGTACCTGCTTGCTCTCCTTTTATCCCTGCGTCTGCCATCGTTCCCAGGGCAAGGGATACGTCTTGAATGCTATATCCCAATGCACCAGCTAACGGTGCCGCATATTTAAACGAATATCCAAGCTTACCGACATTGGTGTTTGAATTCGTCGCGGCAGCTGCCAAAACATCAGCAAACATTCCTGCGTCTTTTGCTTGCAATTTAAATGCACTCATTGAATCCGTTACGATATCTGATACCCCGGCTAACTCTTCGCCGGAAGCTGCGGCTAAATTCATAATCCCCGGAAGGCCTGCGATCATTTCATCTGCCTTCCATCCAGCCATTCCCATATACTCAAGAGCTTTTGCTGATTCAAGCGCACTGAATTTTGTTTCAGACCCCATTTTTATCGCATGATCTGTCAGCGCTTGAAACTCCGATTCAGATGCCCCTGAAATAGCTTTTACAGCACTCATTTCTTGCTCAAAGTCAGCATATCCTTTAATGGCATCATAGATACCAAATCCAACCCCGGCAGCGCCTATCATTTGCATAGACGTCCCCATTACCATGCCGCTCGCCACCCCAGACGCTTTATTTTTTAATCCTTCTATAGCTCCTGATGTCCCTTGTTTTACATTGACGACGGCCGTATACGCTTTACCTTTAAACGCATTGAGTTCTGTCCGTACTTTCTTAATCGTGCTGCTGGTCTCATCTTTAGCTTTAATAATTGGCGAAAATACACCTTTGATTCCGCTTAATTTCTGCCGTGTGCGATCTGCTTCTTTACCCATTTCAGAGATAGCTTTTGTTGCATCATCCATCTTTTTCGCAGCTGCTGCAAACCCACTCAAGCCATTTCGCGCTTTATTAATCTGACCGGAAAATTCGTCTTTTAATTCCAATGTCGCCGATAGTGTAAAATTCTCATTCATGGCTTATCTCCCTCCTTTCCTTTGAACTACTGCTGCTAAAAGAGCTAACTTTTCTTGCCGTTCTATCTCAAGCTCAATGGCAGCGTGAATAAAAAGCTTTTCTACTTGTGATAAATTAAAGAAGTAATCTAATTGATGTCCATGAACGACCAGAAAGGCAGCCGAAGCCGCCTCCCAGTCGTCCTTTATTAGTTTTTTAGGTCATCGTGTATTTTAGATTCAATATCCTTTCCGTAGCCTGCCAGCATTGCGATTTTCTTAGCAATGGCAGGTACTTCACCGGGATCAAATAATCGACGGACAATGTCTGTTGGTTCAGCACAGTCGTATGCTTTCTGCAGTTTTTCGTCTTTAAGATTCGGCTCTACCGTTTGATTCAAGATAAAATAGCTATCGCCTTCTCCTTCATCCATGTTAAAGGCCTCCGTTGCTTCCGCTTTTGTCGGTTTTTTTACTGTGATCGTGCCTATACTTGTTTCCAAGTCGTAACGCGTTTTCTTACCGGCTTCAATTTTTTCTTTTTGATTGATTAAGTCTTGTACACTAATAGCCATGTTTTTACCTCCTAAAAAAAATTATTCAACAATTTCTAAGAACGAAGCATCTTCCGGTGTAAAACCAAACGGGAATTCTTTTTCAACAACCTTTCCTTTTTCAAAGGTTATCAATGTCAATTCGTTGAACCAAACATTATCGACAGAGCAGCGTTCTTTTTGTCCATCAACAGCGTCCGGGTCATCAATCAATCCAACCAGCGTGGCTCGCGGATCGTGCCCGTTCTTCCATTCTTCCAAATACTTATTGATATTGCGGTTAATAACGTTCTTGATCGTAAAGCTGCCTTCACCTTTAAGGGAAGTAATTTTACTATCTTCACTGTTACCGATGAGCACATCTTCTCGATTCGCAACCACCTTGCATTCATACTTTGCAATTTCAAACAATAGTTCATTGTCCCACCATACTTTACCGTGAGACCCGTTCCAGCGGCGTCTGCCGCGATATTTAACATCTTCTGCTGCTCTAGACATTATTTATATCCTCCCTCTGTTACATCGTAAATTCAATTGTCAGATTTTCCATAGCATCCACAAATTTAACGTTCCCATTAAGCGCAACTTTATCACCGGTATTGTATTGACGGATTTCCATACGTGTCATATCTTCAAGTTTTTCACCTTTCAAAATGGCATAATTAGCTTGAAACTGTTCATCGATATCAACCGTGTTTTTAGCGCTACGATCAAGAATATTTCCTTTGATTTCACTGAAATACACAAGAATCGCTGAAATAAACAACATCTTATGATCGTAGTCATTAATGACTTTACCGATATAATATTTTTTGAACGTATCACGGATATCATCCGTTACCATATCGATACTTTCGACAATTTTAATCTTGCGGAAGTCTTCCCCCTTATCCGTCGTAAACGTATTCAAACTATTGCAAGCGCGGGCAATTTTGACACCATCGCCATCCTGTTCATCAAATAACAGCAGCTGCCCTTTATCGATCAACGTATCGATATCGTCATACACCTCGACAGAATCAACTTCTTCCAATTTAAAGTATGTTGCGCTACGATCCAACGCCAACCCGGCTAAAATACCGGCAATACGCGCCGTATACTGCAGCGCCGTATATGTAGTAAATACAGTAGTCCCATCAGGATTTGTCCCCGTGGCAACTTTTATTCCGTCTGTGCAAAAGTTAACAACACCTTCGTTATCTGCTGCTTGATTGGCCAGAACAGCCTTGAATGTTTTTCGTTTATTCGTACGTTCTGCTTTAATCCAAGACGCTAGATCCGTTTGTTCTTCCGCCGTTGCCGTCGGAGCGCACAGCCAATTCCATTTAATCCCAGCAACAAGCTTCAAGACATCCGCTTGTTTCTTCGTTGCATCAGCTACGCCTGCTAGCGGCAATGTGTATACCAACACACGCAAAGGGGTTCCTAGTAAACATTTTTTGATTAGGTCAACGTTTTCAGGCGTCAATCCATTATCGGGGATATCGCTTACATCATTAATGCGGTATGTATTGATGACATCCGTTGATTCGTTGTGCAAAATCATCAATACAATGCCTCTTGCGCTTCGCTTAATTGCCGTCGTGCCTTTAGTAATAAAATCAATACGTACCTGCGGCAAGCCAAATAATTCTTGTTCATTAGCCATTAAATTAGTCCTCCTCTGTCAAATTACGTCTATTGATTGTTAAGCCAATCTCTGCCATTAATTCCATTTCTTTTTGCTCCGTTGCATCTGTAAACCGTAGCTCAAAAATATAATGCAATAAGTCATCAACAATTGTTTGTTCAGCTTCCAGAACAGTGAAATAACGGTCAAGAACGTGATACACAGGTCTAAATATTCCATCTAATTCTTCAGCAATGTCATACAGCTCCGTGCGATTCACATTTCCATCCTTGTCTTCGGCCAAGACGACCGTTATATCAACCTGTATCTGCCGATCGCTGTACACCCTATCGACAGAATCAACAATAGGCATCATCGTGACATAAAAATAAGGCTTTCCTGACGTCTGTACATTGTCAAAGAAAACCTTATATGTAGGATAGTTAGTATTCAGGCTCTTAATAATCGCCCGCTTAATATCCCGTAATGTCATTATCATTTAAAAAGTGTCTCCCATACAGCAGCTGCATCTTCTTTAAAATGCTTGCCAGTCTGCATCAAAGCCAAGTGCAGCATCTTACTACCTTTGACTGGGTTACCGCTTTTCGTTCGGTGCCCGTATTCAACATGAGCAGCATAGTCAGCAGAATTTCCGACCTTTACCACCCCGTTCAATGGACGCGTACGATGCCAATTTTTTCGGAGATTCCCAGTATCAACAGGTGTATTATCCTTTGCTCTTCCGAGCAATAATTCACCCATTTGCTTTACTGCCTGGTTACGTTTTACTTTACTTTTTTTCGTCGCATTGGCCAGTCTTTCGTCTAACTCTTCTAAGCCGCTAAAAGTTATGCTCATTACGCTTCACTATCCTTTCTCCCGACTATCTCTTGATGTGACGGGTACTTAAACGCCCTAGACGCATTGAGCAAAAAGACCTGCCCGTTATGCGTGACATGTAACTTATCATTCGGTTGTATGTCATACGAGGGATCAAGGGAAATTCGAAAATTATCGCCTACGCGGTATTCTCGATCATGTGTTTCAGCAGTTTGCGCTTCGCTATACTGCGATAGCTGACACGGCAAATTTTCATAAACAGTATAAGCGGCAAACGAATCTGCACCGTCTACATCTTTGACATTGCTCATGCGCTCGACCGTGACCGTATCGGTATACATGTATTTGAGTAGCAATCCCTTACACTGTGCGTAATTCACTACTTCTCGCCAACTTTCTGTATAAATTTAACTTTGTGCGAATGGATTCAAAGTCCGCATCAGCAGCATTGCCAATGTCTGAAATGCTGTTCAAAGCAAAGACAAACTCCGTGTCATTATGCTTGATACTCTTCACAGGCAGATCCTCACCACCGGCCACAGACGTTGAGTTTAACCGCTTCCCAAGCAACTCAACAGCCGTATATACCAGTGTCTTCGGAAAATCATCGCGATGGCAGTAATCAAGCACATCATACACGAATCGCTCAATGTAAAGCTTAAGCATATCAGTATTGGCAGCCGCTTGGGGAATCATAATAGTTATATTGTCTGTAATGGTGGTAATCGCTTCTTGAGCGCTAATAAATATCATTCGATCACCTCTTTTTCGGGCATGAAAAAAGCACTCACTCAGGTGGGTGCTTTATTTACGAATTAATTCAATTAATTTTTTGGAATTCTCTTCATATTCCTTAACATTTTTTTCGTTTTGTTTTAGAAATGGATTAGGTTGCTCGCTTTTCCATTCAACACTTTTATTTTGTTCGTTCATAGTCCCACCCCAGTTCATTGGCTAAATCAATATTAGCTAAATGCGTAACCTCTTTCCAAGCTGCGTTTTGATCCATACCAAATTTTACTAATTTTCGATAGGTCATTTCATATCCATTTATTATAGCATCGTGCCTTTTCAAAATATATTCAGAACGAATGCGTTTGCCATTGCCAACACTACAACTATATTTAGTTCCATCATGACCAATTACAAGCATTTTGTCAATACTTTTGTAAGCATTCATTACACATAAATCTTGCCCGGAAAAAGAAGAGCTCATAGGGTGATTGTGAATACAATCCAGCGTACCTTCTCCTGCATTTTTAAGAAACTCCATTAATTCATCAGAAAAGACAACGCTATTTTGATTACCTGACATATCAGGGAATGGTGTATTCCCGTCTTTGTCTCTCCAATAAAGTCCTTCATTGCCTGTCCTATGTCCAAACGCTAACGCCTTTCTAAACGCATCGTTAAGTCCTTCTATGTATTTGTGATAAGAACCTTCTACGTATTTATTGTACCAGTCTTCATAAGTCATATCCGATGGCACATGAATACCTTTGCCGCTTTTATCACGAGCAAAGCGTGTCCCATACTTTCCTAGTCCACGGCCAAAACTACCGGCAATTGTTGACCGACAATTCGGATGAAGCGGCGGCACATTACTACCCGCACTTGCCTCCGTAAGAGAGAATTCTCTGCCATCGTGCTCCCGGCAGATAGCTGATGTTCGCTTATCAAGCGTTGCAATAAAACGGAAATACTTCATACCAGCATCTTTAATGCTTTCAAGTGAGGCTTGATTATTCACGTAGTTAAGTTCGGTGCGGACAAGTCGTTTTGCATTACTCTTGCTAACGTTCATGCGCTCCGCCAATCTCTTTGATACTCTGTCAACACTTTCGCCGCGATGTACAGCAGTAAGTACGTTTTGCTTTATTTCTTGTGCAAGTTTTTGCTTATCATCCCATATTCGATCACTGTAATTCTTTCCGCTCCACCGATTACGCATGATTGCTTCAACTTTATCCGGTACAACCTTATTCACTGCCGCTAGCACCTTGCCAGCTTTTCCCATATCAAAAAGCCCTTCATAATATTGTGATTCAAACACCTTTTTATAAAACCCATCCATTGTCGCAAGCTGTTTGCGTCCCAACGAATCAAGCTCTTGCAGCGTGTTGGCATGCAGCTTATCCAGTCGTGTAATCCTACTACGCATTGCCAGTGTGTTTAGTTCCCGAAGCAGTCCTGCATTACCAGTTTTTTTAATCTTCTCGCAGTATTCTTCCAAGCTATACCGCCATGTTTTATACTCTTTGCCGGTAATAAGCTTTCGCGCCTCTTCCATATCAAGTTTATTATCTCTAGCAAACCGCCCATATAAAGCATCAATGTCTTTTTGTATGGCGTCAAGCGATGCCTGATAATAATTAGCAAGCTCCTTATCAACCATCGCTTGGCTTTGCTTATTCCAGTATTCTTCGCGTTCAATAGCACGATTTTCCCAGTATTTTTCGCTATCCATACAACGGCACCTCTACTCTATCAGCCAACTTTATGTTTCAATGCGACAATGCGGATGGCCTTCGGCTCAAAAACCGCTTTCCAGTTCGTACCATTCGCCAATTCTGTACGCGATACCGTTTCAGCATGAGCACGTGCTTTGTTCTGCCATGCAACGCCACGCGGATGAAGAATAAAAGTCTTACGGTTGATCAGATAATCAACGCCAGACCCTTTTCGCTTATCTCGGTCAATTTCAGTCGGAACAAAACCGACAGGAGACCCATTACCAAGAGCAACAGCACCGGCGCCAAAGAGGTACGTTGTACATACGCCAGATTCATTCGGGCAACCATCGTCAACGATAACACGGCGACCTTGATACGCTTCAAATTCAACATCCGTACTGTCGCGTTCCGTCGTAATCAAGTTCTGTTTTTTCAGATACGACTTCGTTGCCGAGTGCATCGCTACTGCCGTTAAATCCCCCTGCGCATCGCCCAAAAGCTGCAAAGCGTCGATAAATGCAGATGCACTGATATTAGCCGCATTGTCCGTTCCTCCGGAAATATCAAGAATATGATCTTTCATAGACGTTGCAGCAAATACACCCGTCAATTCAGTGATTATTTCTTTTTGCATTTGCCGTGCCCAGTAACCGGCCACTAAGCCGCCAATAGCTGCCATTGGATCAGCACCAGCCATGGCCGCTGACAGGTCTGTCGCACTCCACATTTTAGCTCGACGAATTGTCGTCGAAACGTCACTCGAAGACGTAATTTTATCAGCAGTCAAATCAGCCCCTTCAATAACATCTTCCGGGTCTCCTTTTAAGTCTTCGAAAAACGGCATATTGTGAATCGGTGCCGCTTCCGATGCCAAAGCGTCGAAATGAGCGTTATTTGTAATAATACCGCTCTGATAAAAGGCATTTAGTTCCATTGTTTTCTGAATAACATACGGATCAAATAATTCAGGGACAATAATGTCCGTTAAAGTTGTACCAGCCATTGTTTTTCCTCCTTAAACTTAAATCGTAACTCCTGCGGCCTGCGCCAATGAACGAGCCTGTTCAGGATTTTCTCTGAGCAATTTTCCCTGCTCAGTTAAATTAAATGCATCTTTTGAAAATGGGTTATGCGTCAGATTACCGCCACTGTTCGGTTGATAAGGTGTTTTCATTTCTTTAAATAAAAAAGCTTTATCCTTCTTCAGCGTCTCAATCTGATCTGTTAACCCAGTGACTTTTCCATCTTCACTTAAGATGAGTTTTGATGTATCTACTAAGCTAGCAACGATATCAACATCGTAGGCGGATCCAGTTAACGCAAGTTTAATAGCAGTGCTCATTTGATACGCCTTTAGCTTTGCATCTGCTTCGGCTTGTGCAGCCTTATTTGCTGCTTGCAATTCAGTGATTTGTTTCTTCATCGCTTCCGTATCCCCGGCAGTACCTTTCAACGCTTCAAGTTGTTTATCCCGTTCCGTCACCGTAGCAGATAGTGTTTTCTTTTCATCATTCACTTCATTAAAACGTGATTTTGGCACAAATGCCCCATCCAAAAAAGCCGAGATCTCTTTTTGCGCACTTTCTTTTTTATCATCGGCAATGCCCAGTTTTGCAATTAATTCTTCAATCGTCATAATTTTTATTCCTCCCGGTTTTTACCGAGGTTTACCTGCCTCGCACAAGGTTGACTGTTACAGGAATTATTTTCACGTTCCAAGGGATGTAACCGGTGTCTCTGTATAAACGGTATTGCGTTCACAGCATTCACGGACAATACGACAAATTTCATACTCACTTTTGTCTTTTACCGATAAAACGGGAAAGTCCTTCCCGAACTGATTAACGTATCTAATTAGCAACTTGTACATTAACGTCACCTCCTTTCGTGTCGTCAATTGCGCTGCCACCGTAGATATCATCTTTTGCAGTCGCTTCCGCCTCTTCATCTGCCAGTCGTTGCAGTTCTTCCTCCGCATTATCGACAAACGGATGATTCTTGAGTATCGTCTTTTTCGAAATAATTCCAGACGATTTACTGCACATGTCAACCAGTTCCGCATCGTTTCGAATAGCCGAGCGCGTCCATGTCTGTATGATTGCATCAGCCCCGATACCAACATGAGCTGCAATAGCACGTACAAACTTATTAAAGCCAAGGCGGAATTCCGTTTCCATTAAGCCTGCTTTAAGTTCAAGTAGTGCATATAAAAATTTCATTGCCTCACCGCTTGTACCGTCTAGCCCTTGCTGCTGCGGGTCAATACCTTGTCCGAGATCAAAAATAGCCTTACGCGTAATTGTTAGCATTTTTTCGCGTGCGTCAACGGGAATATCAATCGTCAATGTGCTAACACCTGATTTATCATCACCGCTCACTGAATCAGTCATAATCGTCTTGTAATATTTCATGTCACGCATAAACTGATTAAGATCTTCGCCGCCATAATTAGTCAAAATAAAAATAACCTCTTGGATATCCTCAAGATCATTTACAAATCCGCTATATGTTTTATCGTAACTGTCAATCAATGCCTTTACAGGATCTAAGTCGCTAGTACATAGACTATTGTTCAAAAATGGTATAAACGGGATAGTTGTAAGTCCATGTGCATACGTGGACCCATCACTCATATCTCCGGAATTGAAAAAATCGGTATATGTAGTAAGTTGATCAAAGTCATCTACTGCTAATTTATGGAACACACAGCATGTTACATCATTCCAGTATTCATACACATCCCATATCTTTCCATCATCATCAATATCTATATAAACACGTAAAATAGCTAATAACTCATGATTGAGTTTTTTGGACCACACTGGTATTACTTGTACCGATGGCACGACTGCCCAATCAAATTCCCCATCGTTTATCCAATAATGAATCCAGCCAATCCCGGTATTGCTTGCATTTACGCATATATCTTTCATTTTCTTTCCGTAAGCATCACCAAGAACTTTAGTAATCGCCTGATCTTGACTGTCATTTCCGATATCAAACGTCGGCGGGGCAGTGAACATGTACGCAGCCTTTTGATTAACCAGTAATTGATAAAACGGATGAGGAATCCGATTGTCTGCATTGCGAAGCGGAGTTTCTGTCACATCTTCTTTACGCTTTTTAAATAAGATATCGTTCTGTACTCGATAGTACCGTTCTGCGGTCTCCGCACGCCGCACAAATTCTGCATGTCTCGGAATATAATTTTGTATTAACTTTCTCGCAACATCAATATCCATGTTATCTGCCCTTCTTAATGCATAATCTTGATCCGATTCCGTGCCATTAATGGCGAACAGCCATATCTGCAAGCATCAATAGAATGATTGTTCTTGTCCGGATATGCGCTGATAAACTGGCCTTCACGGTTCCGCTCATACTCATAATTAACAAACTCACGATAAGTGTTTGGACACCGCTTCTTATCGATATAAATATGACGAAGATTCTGCAGCCAGCGAATACCAAAGTCCACGCTGTCCGGCCCCTTTTTAGCCCCATTCACGCGCAGTCCATATCCTCTCAATTCAACAATGCTTTTAGGCTCTGCGCTATCTGCCATAACTCGTTCATGCCCAACATGTGGTAAAATTAATTCAGCCAATCTTTTGTTTGACAGCTTTTGCTGATAAATCTCATTATAAATATAAAGATCTTCGTATTTCGCATTGTAATGCATACCAAGAAATGATAAAGGATCGATTGAAAAACCAAAGTCTAAGCCAAAATGACGACGGTCAAACTGACTAATTTGTTCATCCGTCATGTTCATATCTTCCACGTTTTCAAATACGCTGCCGCCCGTGCCTGTAACCTCACCGAGGTATTCGTGTCTGTACGCCGCATCATTTTTTGCTTTCAGCTTTTCCGCGTCCTCAAAGAATCGATCCCCCAACCATTCCCGGGGAACGCCTAAGTACGTCGAGTGGTGAACCAATCTGTCGGGGTCCTCGAAGAGTTTCTCCTCATTGACCCAGTTATTTTGGCTCTTCGGCGGGTTGAATGAACAAAACTCCCAGAAGATAGGGCCGCCACGCAGTAGCGACTGGTTCAAGTTGCGGATTTCTTCCATGCCGCTGAACTGATCTAATTCTTCTAGCCAGACAATACCTACATAACC
>NZ_AWXA01000035.1:0-28714 GCF_000478965.1 Megasphaera vaginalis (ex Srinivasan et al. 2021) | reverse complement strand
AACATCCGGCGGCAATTACGGGGAGCAAGAGGTAAGGTGACGTTCACGTATAGGGTAAAAATCATTAATTACGGGAATTATGACGCAGATCCGCCGATCAAACTGTACATATTAAGACTTTAGTTTCTGGATATATTAATCGGGTCAGTATTGCGTTATAATTACATATTATACGTATATGGAGGTAAGGATTGATGGTACAGAAAAGAAACGGATTTACTGCAAAGCGATTGACGATCGCAGCTTTATTCATGGCTATGAATATGGCGCTCAGTTCGGTGGGAATTCCCGTTCCCGGCGGTCATTTGTATATTAATGATATCATCATTTGTTTGGCAGCGTTGCTGTTTATTCCTAAAGAGGCGTTTTTTATTGGCGGTATCGGTGCTTTTTTAGGGGATTTCTTTTTTTATCCGGCGCCTATGTCTGTATCTTTGGTGACGCATGGTATTCAAGCTTGGGCTATTTCTGCAATTGTGCACAGAAATAGCGGTGACATGAGCAAGGGAGAAGCGGTAACGGCTTTGTTAATCGGCGCTGTCATTATGGTTGTCGGGTATTCCTTGGGCCGGGCTTATGTATACAGCACGCCCATGTACGCGTGGATAAAGCTGCCTTTTGAGATATTGCAGGCCTTGATCGGGGTGATCGGCGGCTATGTGATTTATTTTCACACGGGAATACGCAAACTGTGGAAGCATTATTTTCCCTGATCGCCGGTGTTACGGCTGCAGCGTAGATGGGGGATAATTTGCCAAATTCTGTGTATTTTTGTTATAATGTAATCATAAATTTTTAATTATATAACATAATCGATAAAAAGTAAATCCAGAACTTGATATTATATACGGCGATGAAAAGGACTGCTGCTATAACGGAGGAGAAATTATGGAGACCTTGGATCGTTTTACAGGGTGCATGTTGGGCGGAGCGTCCGGAGATGCCTTAGGCTATTTAATCGAGTTTGATGATCTGCATACGATTCGCAGGAAATATGGGCCCTACGGCTTGCGGACGATTTTGAAGTCTAAAGTGAACGGCAATCAAGGGCTGATTTCCGATGATACGCAGATGTCGTTGTTTACGGCCGATGGCTTGTTGTGGGCGGCACAAGCCGGATTGGAACCGCAGGAAGGCGTCTTTCGGTCATATATGCGCTGGTATTATACTCAGACGGAGCGAATTGTCAGTCCGGAACAGATGGCATGGATGAAGCGTCAGGAGCACGAAATACAGTGGTCCTACGATCTCATGGGGATACAGTCTCTCTATGCGCGGCGAGCTCCCGGAAAAACTTGTCTTATGACCTTGGCTACAGGTCGTCGTTTTACGGAAACGAATCTGCCGAACGCTCGTTGCGGCAGCAGTGCTGTCATGCGCGTAGCGCCGGTCGGCTTGTTTTTTAGCGGTGACTGGGAACGGGCGTTTGCTGTCGGGGCGCAGACGGCTTGCCTGACACATGGTGATTTGACGGCTCGTTTGGCGGCCGGAGCCTTGAGTCTGCTGATTGCCCAACTCAGCAGCGGCGCCGCCTTGGCGCCGTCATTGGAGTCTATGATGCAGGTCGTGAAACGGCAAAAGGGCAGCGAAGCGCTGCTGGCCGTGTTGGATAAAGCGTTTGTTGAAGCGGCTTCGGAACATGGTGCCGTGCAGGCGATGAAAGAGATTGGCACCGGCAATACGGCGCGGGAAGTTCTGGCGCTGGCAATTTACTGCATCCTCAAAGCCGATTCCTTAAAAAACGCTGTGATCATGGCTTGCAATCAAGATGGCGCCAGCGATTCCTGCGGGGCTGTTTGCGGCAATATCGGCGGCGCTTTGTACGGGGCGACTGCCGTTCCCAAAAATTGGTCGAATAATCTGGAGTGCCGCGGTATTGTCGAGCAATTGGGGGATTGTCTTTATCAATATGGACGGGGCGGCAAGAAAAGTAATGCTTCTTGACAGGGACGGACGGGATCTTATAATAAAGGCAAAAGAAAAGCTTCCGAGGAGGAAACGGGTATGATTGAATCCATTGATCGCGCGTTGGCGATCTTACAACTTTTCTTGAAAGAAGAACGGCCGCTGAGCGTGACGCAGATCAGCAAGATGATGGGACTGTATAAGAGTACTGTCAGCAGAACGATGGAGACGATGGAGGCGCGCGGCTTTATCAGCAGAGATAAGGACACGGGACTTTATTGGCCGGGGTTGCAGATTTATTCGTTAGGCATGCTTTTTCGTGAAAACGGATCTATCCAAAAGGTTGCTTATCCATATGCCAAAGCCCTTGCCAGTAAATTTGGCGAAGGTGTGCATATGACGACTTTTTCCGTAAATGAATCGGCTTATCCGCAGCATGTCATTTTGGAAAAGATAAAGTCATCGGCTTCCGTTGATGTCGCCCCGCCGATCGGTTCCGTTCGTCCCAGCCACTGTGCAGCATCGGGTAAATGCCTGCTGGCTTTTGACGAGGCATATCGTAAACGATATGAAGGTTGTGATCTGAAGCGCTTTACGGAATATACGGTCATCGATTGGGATACATTGAATGAAGAGTTGGCTTTGATTCGAAAAAATGGGTATGCCGTTGAACGGGAAGAGGTAGAAATCGGCATGGCTTGTATTGCGGCTCCGATTTTTTCTCATCAGCGAGTCGTTGCGGCGATCAGTTTGTCTGCCCCTTTGTCACGTTTGACGGAGGAACTTTTGCCGGAGATCATCAAAAGCGTGCAAAAAACGGCCAAGGAGATATCGCAAGCGCTGTAATCATGTAGAAGGGGGGAAGCCAGGGGAGGTCCTTTCCCTCTTTCTGTTTTTTTATTCTCAATATAGAATGTACGCATAGAGAATGATTATATTGCATCTTTTATATGTATTTGATGTTTAGCAAAAATGTGGTAAAATAGGGTGTAATTATATTGTCTACTTTTTTTGTAATGTATAAAGTCTGACAATATACAGATTGTCAAGGAGTAAGGAGTCTGCTATGAAAGTTCGACATTTTTGCCAGCCGGCGCCGAATCAGATGGTATATAAGACCAGAGAAGGCGGCGCCACAGTGACTGTATTTGTACCGTATGACTGTTATAATAATTGTCCCTTCTGCATTAATAAAGAAGAGTATGCGGATCCCGTCGGTTTTTCTGCCGAAAAAATTTGCCGAAGCATTAAGACGATGGACCGTATTACACCGAATTGTGATTTTGTTTTCACTGGCGGGGAGCCTTTTGCGGATTTGCAAATTTTACAGCAAATGCTTGATGTCGTACCGTTGACGCATAAGGTCTACATCAATACGACGTTGCCGATTTCCAGCGTACAGAGTGAAGAGGACATTATCCGTTTTACGGAGCGAAATAAGCATAAAATTACCTGCATTAACGTTTCCCGGCACATGCAACATTATGTTGTCGAGTCCAATGACACGTTACTGTCGAAACTGGCTGTGCCGTTTCGAATCAATTGTGTCCTGTATAAGAAATATCCTTTTCGGGAAATGGTACCGTATTTGGAACGGTTTCTCCGCGTTGCCGGCGCTTCTATTCAGTTCCGATTTGATTACACGGAGACGACGCTCGATAATTTGTATGATGAAGAGCATGACGGGATTTTGGCGGATTTGCGCAAGCTTTCCTCCTATGTCGGCCTTGACGGCTGCCGGATGCGTTGCGGGTTTCATTTTGACTACAAAGGCTTGGAACTGACTTATCATAAGACGTTGCCATACAGCACTATTGTGGAAAAAGATGGGAAGGACGGCGTTACTTATGATATTCTTTACGATATTTTGATTAAACAGAATGGCGACATTCATTCCGACTGGGATGGCACGCCGCTGGACATTAAGGCATACGAAAATGTAGTGTTCGAACCGTATGATCTGCAGTGGCTCCAAGAGCGCCGCCAGAATAAGGTTTCGCCTTTGCCGGCGGCAGCCGTGATTTGATACAAAAAGGGAGAATTAACAGAAATTTTCTGCTAATTCTCTCTTTTTTTTGCGAGCAAGACTCACGCGGAAATTTATTTTAAAAGTCCATCCCTTATGATACAATATAGGTATCTGTTGTTTTGAGAAATACATTCGAGGGCGTGATGGAATGGCTGTAACGGTGCTTTTCGGACAGGCCAGAAGCGGAAAAACGACATACTGCTTTGAACAGATGGCGACTCTGGCGGCGCAGGACTTCAAAACGATGCTGTTGGTTCCGGATCAGGCGACATACGATACGGAACGAAGGTTTGCAGACTTTATGCCCGGAAAAGGATTTATGGGCGTATCTATTACCGGGTTTACACGGCTGGCGTATCACGTGCTGCAGGAACGGGGAAAAGAAAAAACGCCTTTATCCGATCTGGGGAAGACGCTTATTTTACAGCGGTTGCTGCGCCGTTATGCGGATCGGTTTACCGTTTTGCAGACAGCGGCTAGGCAACCCGGATTTGCCGCTGCAGCAGGACAGTTCCTTTGGGAATGCCGTTCTTTTTGTGTCACTGCCGATGATTTGCGGAGGTGTGCGTCGACTGTTGAGGAGGGGCCGTTGGCGCGTAAGCTGAAAGACATGGCCCTGCTTTATGAGGTGTATGAGGCTTTTCTTGCCGAACGGTTCGGGTCCGTTGATGACACGCTGACGATGTTGACTAAAGAAGTTGGTACGTATACGTATCTTCAGGGCGCCCAAGTCTGGGTAGACGGATTTCAGTGGTTTACGGCACAGCAACTGGCGGTATTGAAAGCGATAGCTGCCGTTGCGGCAAATGTGACGATTACGTTGACGATGGATCGTGACCGGTTGCCTTCACAGCGAAAGGAGACAGCGCTTTTTCATCGGGCCTATGAGGTATACAATGAACTGAAAAAAGCGTTTCCGACACTTCAAGTGCATACTGTCAGATATAACGCCGCTGACGAGCTGATGCAACTGCGCGACGATTTTTTCCATGTCGTGCCGAGGCAAGCGCCGGTTCCCTTGACGCGGCTTCATCTTACGGAATGCAGCAGCAGGGAAGTGGAAATCGACGGTGTGGCAAGAAAGATCATGGCCCTTGTGCAGACCGGGCACCGTTACCGGGATTTTTTGGTCATTGTTCGCAATACGGCACAGTACTGCCATTTTGTGGAACGGATTTTTCGGCGCTACGGGATTCCCTGTTTCAGCGATTACAGACGTCCTATGCACGCGCATCCTGCGGCGGAGGCAGTTGTCTCGCTTTTGCAGGTGCTGACAGGGCGATGGAATCATGAAGCGGTTTTTCAGCTGCTGAAAACAGATCTTATCGATTTGCCGCGTCAGGCCGTTGATGAACTGGAAAACTACTGCCTGGCATACGGCATACGCGGCGATCAATGGCTGTCCGAAGCGCCGTGGCAATATACGGAAATGCGTTTCCCCGGACAGCGCTTGACGTCCGATGAGGCAGATATGCTGCGGCATATCAATGAGCTGCGCGAGGCGGTACGGAAAATACTTTTGCCGTTCTGGCAAGAAGGTCGTGGTGAAAAAAGTTTACGCCAATGGTGTACGCTGCTGTACCATTGGCTCCTTCGCCTGGGGATTCCGGAAAAGCTGGAAGCCTGGCAACGGGCTGACGAAGAAGCCGGGCAGATGGTTGAGAGCAGAGAGCATGAGCAGGTATGGAAACGGATCGTGGAAATTCTCGGAGAAATCGTCACCCTTTGCGGTGATGATACGGTCTCGGTCGGCGCGTTCTCGGAAATTATTGCAGATGCCTTTGACGGCTCGGAATTCACCTTGATTCCGCCGACGCTTGATCACGTGACCTTAACTGCGATCGATCGGGGATATACGTTACAAGGCCGAGTGGTTTTCATTTGCGGGCTGAATCATGGCGTTTTTCCGCAGGTACAGACAGAAGACGCCCTTTTTAACGATACAGACCGCCGTAGCTTAGATACTGTCGGATTGCATCTGGCGCCGAGCAGCCGGTTCCGTTCTTTTCAAGAACGATTTCTTTTTTATTTAGCCTTGACCCGGGCTCGGGATGAACTTTGGCTTTCCTATGTTTTGACGGATGAAGAAGGAAAACAGTTGCCGCCGGCCGCATGGGTCAGGCAGCTGCTGGAAAAAAACTATATCGTTTTGCTGCGGCGTTTAAAAGAACTGATGCCGGCAGGTGAAGAAAAGGAATACTTGTATACCCTTTCTTCCGCTTTGACATACTTGCCGCAGCAGCTTCAGCCGGCAGTGAAAAGAGAACCTGTAGGCGATATTTGGTGGGGATTGTACGATTGGGCGTTGCAGCATGCTGGCGGCTCCTTGTGGCAGCAGTCTCTGGGGAGCCTGTTTTATCATAATCAGGCCTGTGCGTTGGCGGGAAAGACGGTGAGGAAGCTCTTTGCGCCTGACGGATCACTGCGTGGTTCGGTTACCAGATTTGAGCAGTACAGGCAGTGTCCTTTTGCTTATTTTGCAAAATACGGATTGGGACTGCGGGAACGGGAAACCTACCAATTTGACGCAGCCAACTCCGGCGTGTTCGTGCACGGCGCATTATGCGCCGTCAGTGAGGAATTGTTGCGGCAGGGAAAACAATGGCGTGATCTCGCTTGGGGTGAGATCGAGACGATTTGCCGGGAAGCGGCTGAAGCCTGGGTTCCGTATATTCGCAATAATATTCTTGCCGCCAACGGATATTATCAGGAGATCAAGACACGACTGGTTCAAACGTTGGTAAGAAAAGTGCGGATACTGGTTCTTTTCAGCCGGGCCTCGGCCTTTGAAATGGCCGCCGTTGAAGCTTCTTTCGGGAGAGACGGACATGATTGGGAACCGTTGCGTTTTACCTTGCCCGGCGGTTTGGAAGTTGTACTGACGGGGCAGATTGACAGAGTAGATGTTTTGCGTCGAGACGGCAAAACGTTTATCGTCGTCATTGATTATAAGTCCGGCAGGAAATCGTTGGATCTGCTGGATGTGTATGCGGCAGTTGAGTTGCAGTTGTTGACGTATATGGCCGTTGCCTTGCAACATTTCGGCAGCGGCGCCGCGCCGGCAGCCGTACTTTATTGCCGTGTTCGCAATGATAAAATCAGTTTTTCCCGTTTGCCGGAAGAGCGGGAAATGGAGCAGGCTTATCATGACCACGACAAGGTGCAGGGGTTTTTCACCGCTGATTTTGAACGGATACGCTCCTTGGATAAAACGATTGACTCCGGTTCGCAATTCCTGGAAGTAACGTTCAACAAAGACGGCAGTGTGCCGAAGAATTCCACTGTTTTGTATAATGACGGGGATTGGGATTCGCTCTTGTCTCTGGTACGGCAACGTATCGGCGCGATTGCCGCGGCCATTGACGCCGGTAAGATTGATATAGCGCCGCTTAAGCGCGGCAACCAAACGGCTTGCGTTTATTGTGCCTATCATGGAATCTGTGCGTTCGACAGTCGTTTCAGAGGAAACAGCTATACGGTGCCGGTTATAACTGAAAAAAAGAAAGTGATGGAAATTCTTCGGCAGGAAGGAGGCGCGACAAATGGCTTGGACTGAAGAACAGCAAGACGCGATTTTCAGCCGCAAGGAGACGTTGCTTTTATCGGCAGCCGCAGGATCCGGCAAAACGGCGGTACTTGTAGAACGAATTATCCAGCGCCTTCTGTGTGCCGACGATCCCCTGGATATTACCGAGCTTTTGGTTGTAACGTTTACCAAGGCTTCCGCTGATGAAATGCGGGAGCGTGTTGCGGCAGCGCTGACGGCGGTCTTGAGCGCCGGGCCGAATGAGCAGGCGGAACGGCAGCTTGCTTTATTGCCGTCAGCACAAATATCAACAATCGACTCTTTTTGCCGGAACGTGCTGCGTCGCTATTTTTATCTCCTTGACCTAGATCCGCAAGCCAAGGTCGCCGGTGAAGAAGATTTAGCCGTTTTGAGGCGCAACGTACTGGAAGCGCTGTTTTTACAGTATTATGAAACGGAAGACGCGGCAAAGCGCGAGCGTTTTCGTAACGTAGCCGATATGTTCGGTAGCGATAGAGGCGATGAGGAGTTTATGGATTTGATCAATCGGCTCTATGTGTTTTCGCGAAGTATGCCTTGGCCGGATTATTGGCTTGATTGTTCCTGTGCAGCGTACGACCTGCCGCCTGCGATTGCTCTTGATGCTGTTCCGTGGATCGAGCCGGTAAAAAAACAGATTCACAGCGCATTGCAGGAAGCCGTTGCCGTTTATGCCGCCTTGCTGCGTGAACTGTCGGGACGTGCCGCCTTTGCCAAGGTCAGCGCGGCGTTAACGGAGGAACAATCCCTGTTTCGTGCGGCAGATGAGCAAGTATCCTGGGCAGGGCTGCAGCAAGCCTTTACCGATATGCGTTTTGTCAGATTACAGCTGCGAGGGTTGGACGAAGCGGAGAAGGAGCTTTGGGAGCAGGTCAAGGGTGAACGCAGTGCCGTTAAAGAAGTGCTCATAACAGATATCGGCAATGTCTATTTTTCCGTAGACAGTAAGCAATGGCTGGACGGGTTGCGGCAGATGGCGCCGGCGATACGATCTTTGATAACGATTGTCAAAGATTTTGCCGCCGCTTACGAAATCCGGAAGAAAGAAAAAGGCTGGCTCGATTTCAGTGATCTGGAACACTTTTGTTTGCGCATTCTTTTGGATCCCGTCTCGACGCCTCTCCATGTCGTTCCTTCCCTGGCAGCGCTGGAATTGCGGAAGCTATTTAAAGAAGTGATGATCGACGAGTACCAGGATACGAACGGCGTACAGGAGTTGATTACCAGTCTTGTATCCAGTGGGGACAATCGTTTTATGGTCGGTGATATCAAGCAAAGTATTTATCGTTTTCGCCTGGCGGATCCGACGTTGTTTTTGCATAAATATAAAACATTTACAACCGATAAAACGGCGGACAGACGGGAGCGTCGGATTGATTTGTCAAAGAACTTCCGCAGTGCCGCTGCCGTTATTGACAGTGTTAATGAGGTGTTTTCTTACGCGATGACGGAAGCCGCCGCAGGTATGATTTACAGTACGGCGGAGCGGCTCTACTGCGGGCGGAATGACGGCGAAGAAGGGCGTGTGGAAGTACATCTGTTTGATAAAGGAGCGGCCGGTTCCGATGATCGTGAAGAAAAAGAGGCGTTGTCGGCCTTTGAAGAAGAATGCGGCATCGTTGCACGGCGGCTTCGCGAATTGCGGGAAGAAGGGCTGACCGTTGCGACTAAAGACGGCGGCAGAGAGCCGCTCTCTTATCGTCATATGGTTATCCTCTTGCGCTCAACGGCGGATAAGGCCGAGTCTATGGCGGAAGCTTTACAACGAGAAGGGATTCCGGCGTACACGGAGCAAAAAGGCGGATATTTCGCTGCCGTAGAAGTGGAAATGATGTTATCCCTGCTGCGGTGTATTGATAATCCGGAGCAGGATCTGCCGCTGGCGGCGGTTCTGCGTTCACCGTTAGTCGGCCTGAATGAAGAAAGTCTGGCGGAACTGCGCCTCGTCGGCAGCGGTACGCTGTGGCGGAATCTGCCGTCTTATGCGGCGGCGCTGCCGGCCGGACTGAAGCGGGACAGCGTGCAGCACTTTTTCCATCTTTTCACCTGTTGGCGGACGTTTGCCAGGCGCAGCAGTGTTTCCGAGCTGTTGCAGAAAATTTACGATGATACCGGTTATTTATCCTATGTTGGCGCTATGGAAGGCGGATCTTTGCGTCAAGAGAACTTGAAGGCGCTGCGGGAACGGGCGCGGGTGTATGAAGATAACGGGTATCGCGGCCTTTACCGCTATTTGCGCTTTATTGATATGCTGCGCAGCAATAATCATGATTTGGCGCCGGCTAACGGGCTCGGCGAGGGAGAAGACGTTGTTCGCATCATGACGATCCATAAGAGCAAGGGGCTGGAATTTCCCGTCGTTGTTGTCGCAGATATGGGCAAATCATTTAACCGCCAGGATTTTAAATCTCCCTTGCTTTTTCATAATGAATTGGGCATCGGTATTAAAGTTTATCATGAAAAGTGGCGGGCTTATACGCCTTCGCTGGCGTGGAACAGCATCAAGCAACGCCGGATTTGGGAAGATAATGCCGAAGAGGAACGACTGTTGTATGTCGCCATGACGCGAGCGAAGGAACGGCTGATCCTTGTCGGTAAGGCCGCTGATTTGGAGAAAAAATGGCGGCAATGGCAGCAGCGGCCAGATCCCTTGCGGGCTAAAACGTATCTCGACTGGATTTGTCCTGTCTTCGCCGCGGCGATTCCGTATCACGGCGAAGCGGCAACACGGCCTTGGATCGTGCGGCGGCTCTGGCATGTTTATTTTCATCAACAAAGGAGCGGTGCCGTACCGGTGCGGCCGCCGGAACCGGATCCCCGCCTAGCTCTTGTCCGCGATGGACGGCATACGGGGACCGAGGTACCTTCTTGGCTGGAAAAGAGGCTGGTCTGGCAATATGCATATCCGCAGGCCGTTGTGACGCCGGCCAAGGTTTCGGTATCGGAGCTCAAGCGTCAATCGGTACAGACAAAGGCCGCGGCTGCGGTTATGGCGGAAGAGGCCTTGTCCCTGTTTCCGGAAAAAGGGACAGTCAGTCCTTTCCGGGAACCTCCTGCATGGCTGGCTGCAGATATGCGGACGACGAAAAGCGGGACGTATAGAGGAACCGTTTTTCATAAGGTGATGCAATATTTGCCGTTGCGGCAGCTTTCCGGTAAGGCGGAACTGGAGGAAGCGCTGGCGGCATTACGCAATAAGGGCATTCTTTCCGCCGAGGAAGCGGGGCTGGTCGACGGCCAGGCGATTCTCGACTTTTGCGCATCGCCGCTGGGGCGCCGGTTGGCGGCGTCTCCACAGGTGTACCGGGAATATCCGTTCAGCGTTTTGCTCTCGGCGGCTCCTTATTTGCCGGCGCTGGAAAAGGGAGAGACCATAATGGTACAAGGCGTCTTGGATTGTCTCTTCCGAGAGGGGAACGGTTGGGTATTGCTTGACTACAAGACGGATCATCTTGACACCGCCGCGGCTTTCAAAGCGCGGTATCGCGTGCAGCTCGACTTATATAAGCGGGCGGTAGAGCAGATTCGTCATGAATCGGTCAGCAATGTATATATTTATAGTTTTTATTTACAGCAGATCATTCCGTTTACTGTATGATTTGTGTACACCAAAGGAGGTCTTTTGCAATGGGTGTCTTTGACATCGTCGGGCCCGTAATGATCGGTCCTTCCAGCTCACATACAGCCGGAGCGGCACGTATCGGCGGCATGGCCCGCAACATTATGAATGAAGAAATCAAAGAGGCTGTGATTACGTTGTACGGCTCCTTCGCCAAAACGTATAAGGGGCACGGCACGGACAAAGCATTGGTTGCCGGTTTGCTCGGCTTTTCTGCCGATGACGTTCATCTGCGCACGTCTTTTGCGATTGCCGACGAGCGCGGACTGAAGGTTACGTGGAATCGTTCGGATGCCGACGTGTCTCATCCGAACACGGTGCGTATCGCCATGACCGGTGTTTCGGGGCGGAAAATGGAAGTGCTCGGCGTTTCTCTCGGCGGCGGCAAGATGGAAATACGGGAAATCAACGGCGCCGCCGTCGCTCTCGGCGGCGAAGAGCATACGCTGATTACGATGCATAACGACCGGCCCGGCATTATTGCGCAGGTCACGACGATTCTGGCCATCGGACAGATCAATGTTTCCAACATGCGCGTCTTCAGAAGCGCGAAGCATGCCAACGCCGTCATGATCGTCTGCACGGACAGTCCGGTGCCGGCGGAGATGGTTGCCGTGATCAGTAATATTACGGCTATTGAAAGTGTTATTACCTTATTACCCTTATAGGAGGAACCATGTTTACATATGAATATACGACACTCCGTGAGCTGCAGGAACATGCCGATCAAAGCGGCCTGACCCTTTCGGAAGTTGTTGTGCGCCATGAGATGGAAACGGCTGAAGCGTCAGAAACGGATGTTCGGGCCTTGATGGCTTCACGGCTGGATGTTTTCAGAGAATCGGTTGCTGCCGGACTGAACGATACGGGCAGATCCGTCAGCGGACTTGTCGGCGGCGACGCCGCAAAATTGCAGGCACAACAAGCGCTGTTGCTGGGACCGCTGGCGCATAAGGCGGCAGTTTACGCCTTGGCCGTCAGTGAGGCGAATGCAAAGATGTTCAAAGTGGTTGCGTGTCCGACAGCCGGTTCCTGCGGTATCGTTCCGGCCGTATTGATGGCTGCTGCCGAAGAACTGGAAGCAACGGAAGAACAGCGTGTCAATGCTCTCTTTACGGCGGCCGGGATCGGTGCTGTCGTTTCCCGTAATGCGACCGTTGCCGGCGCCGTCGGCGGTTGCCAGGCCGAATGCGGCACGGCAGCCGGTATGGCTGCCGCTGCCGTGGCGGAGTTGGCGGGCGGTTCCAATGAGGCGGTCATGCATGCATTCGCTCTTTGCTTAAAAAATGTCCTTGGACTGGCCTGTGATCCCGTTGCCGGCCTGGTGGAAGTTCCCTGTGTCAAGCGGAATGCCGTTTTTGCCGTCATGGCCGTCGCGGCTGCTGAAATGGCTTTAGCCGGTGTCCGCAGCGTCATTCCGCCTGACGAAGTAATCGAGGCCATGGCGGAAATCGGCAGGTTAATGCCCGTTGCTTTGAAAGAAACTTCAGATGGCGGCTTGGCTAAGACGAAGACGGGAAAAGAAATCACCAAACGGTTGGAAAAAGAAATGAATAAGAATTAAGTCGATTATAGAAAAAACGTGCATACAATTTTGTATGCACGTTTTTATGATGTCGTAGTCGGAAAGTTTCTAGCGGTTGTCTGCAGAAAGATAGGTGTTGGCGACGGAAGTCGAATGAATTTGCACCGGATCGGACGCGAAAACGGGCTGGCCTTCGAGACGGCGGTAAATAATACGGCATAAGCTGGCCGGAATGGGGGCGGTCCTGTCCTGACCGATATAGGAGAGAAGCAACTCGCTTTCAAATGTACTGAGTTCGATGCATTTGGTTTTCATAAAATATCCCTCTTTATCTCTGTGCAACTACAATATATAGGAGCATAATTATTTTTTATTCTACTATAAATACAATCTTTTGACAACCTGTACGACGGAATCTTTTGATATCAACAACAAATCAGGTAACGAAAAGAAAAAAGTTCTTGACAATTTGTATAAAGTCAGTATAATTGAGAGCACAATATAATTTCAAAAGAAAAAAGTATTGACGGAAAAAAGTAGGATTGCAGATACCTTTACAGAGAGCTGATGGTCGGTGGAAATCAGCAAGTGATGCAATGTGAAGTTCTTTCCTGAACTGCGAAGCTGAACACAAAAGTAGGCTGAGCCGGCGTGGCTGTCGTTAATGTGGCTATGAGTTGATCTGATTCGAGATTATTAGGGTGGTACCGCGGAGATTTCCGTCCCTTGCGGACCGCCCTTTTTGTATCTCTTCATCGGGTAATCAGGGTGGTACCGCGTGTTTGACGTCCCTCATGAAGGGGCGTTTTTTTAGTATACAGTTAAACACGATATAAAGAGACTGCATAACAAGGGGGATGTTGACATGGAGAATGCATGGATTGAAATGGTAATTATCGGCGCTTATATTGGCGTGTTGTTTCTCATCAGCTGGTACGTCAAACAACGAGCGGCCGGTTCAACGGAAAATTATGTGTTGGCAGGACGTCGTTTGACGACGCCGCTGATCACGGTTTCCATCGTCGGCCTTGCTGTCGGCGGCGCTTCGACGATCGGCGTTGCCGAACAGGCTTATAAAGTAGGCCTTTCCGCCGGCTGGTATACGGCGGCATGGGGGATCGGCGCGATCGTTACGGGGCTTACGGTAGCGAAAAAATATCGCAATATGCACATGACGACGATTCCTGAGATAATGGAACGTTACTATGATCGGAAAAGCATGATTGCCGGTATTGTCTGCCAGATCTTGGTGCAGCTGGTCGTCATGAGTCTCCAGTATGTAGCGGGCGGCGCCATTTTAGCGGCCTTAATGCCGCAAATCTTTACGCCTGTAACGGGCATGTTGACAAGCGCCGTCGTTTTTATCGGGATCACCTTGATCGGCGGTATGTGGTCCGCCAGTCAATCGAATTTGCTTAATGTCACGCTTCAGTATATGGGGATTACGGTTGCCGCGTTCCTGATCCTTTCGCTCGCCGGTGGGATTGAAACGGTGCAGCTGAATCTGCCGTCGGCAACGGCGTTCGATTTTGTCGGCGGCGTAGGCGTCATGACAATCGTTACGTGGATCGTTGTCCTGGTTACTGTCAATCTTTCCTTGCAGGCGATCATTCAGATTTCGCTTGGCGCCAAAGATGTGCGGACGGCACGCAGAGGGTTCGTTATCGGCGGCCTGGTAATGCTTCCTGTCGGTTTTTTCAGTGCCTTTCTCGGCGTTGTTGCCGCCGAACTGTATCCGCATATTTCAGCGATGACGGCATTGCCGAAGCTGATCATGGAACTGAATCCGTGGATTGCCGGCGTTACCTTGGCGTCCCTTTGGGCCGCCGATGTCAGCACGGCGTGCAACCTGCTGCTTTCTGCCGCTACCTTGTATTCTCATGATATTCATAAACGGTTTATCAATCCTTCCATGACGGATGGGCAGTATATGCGCGTGACACGGGCTTCCGTTCTGCTCCTCGGGCTCCTGACGCTAGGCTTTGCGCTGACGATCAGCGGCATTATTTCGACCTTGATGGCAGGACTCAGCCTGATGGCGTCTTTCAGCGTAATTGTGCTGATGACGATGTACGCGCCGAAATATTGTTCGCGGCACGCGGCTTTTTATACGATTGTCACCTCCGTTGTCGTTCTGGCAGCCTGGATGGCATTTCCTGCCGTACGGATTCTGCCGCATGTCATTTATGCAGAATGGCTTGCCTGCGGCAGCGTCTTTATCGGTATCAGTGCATGCAGCCAGCGAGCCATCAAAGGAGATGCGCCGGAGCTGGACGTTGAGGCTGTGGAAATGACGCCGGCACAACATTAACGCATCAGTTGTCTTTTTCGGGACTCCCATTGCCAACGGCGGTGGGGGTCCTCTTTCTGCAATGACGGATATAGGCCTTTTGGGACAAATATGATACAATAATAGTCATCAATTTACGTCAGGAGGGTAACGGATGAGCTGGGAAATAGAAAAGATACTGCAAAACGTATTGGCAAGCGAAAGCGGTTATTATCGCTATCCCTTCGGCTCGCGCCATACGATGGCGATCTGCTACCCGAACACGTATCACGTGGCGATGAGCAATTTAGGCATGCAGATCATTTATCGCCAAGTTAATGAACGCAGTGACTGGCAGTGTGAACGGGCCTTTCTTCCGGATGCCGAGCTGGAAAAGCTGTACAGCAAAGTGCATACGCCGCTGTTGACGTTGGAAAATCAGCGGCCCCTTTGCGACTTTGAAATCGTCGGCTTTTCCGTCAGTTTCGAAATGGATTATTTTCATGTGCCGGAAATTTTGGAACGCGGCAGGATAACGGTGTTGGCCAAAGAACGCGGAGACGCGGAGCCTCTCGTCGTTATGGGCGGACCTGTCGCTTTTTTTAATCCCGAACCGCTGACCCCCTTTGTCGATGTCTGCATCGTCGGGGAAGGAGAAGGGGCGATTCATGCGTTGCTTACGGCCTATCAAGACGGCCGTGCAGCGGGGCTCAGTCGGCAGGAACTGTTGTTGTCCATTGCCCGGATACCGGGAATGTATGTGCCGTCTTTATATGAACACGTGTATGACGGCGCTGGAAACTTGACAGAAATTAAACGGCGCGGAAACGCGCCGTCCAAAGTGGAAAGGCAATGGCAGGAGCTGACGGAACCGGGGGAAACGGTGGTGACAACACCGCATACGGAATTCGGGTCCATGTATCTCGTCGAGATAGCCCGCGGCTGCGGCAGGCATTGCCGGTTCTGTATGGCAGGGTATTGTTATCGGAAACCGCGCGTGCGGTCGTTGCAGTATGTTAAGGAAGCCGTCCTGCGGGGTAAGAAAAGGGGGAAGAAGATCGGACTTATGGGAGCCGCCATTTCCGATTATCCCGACATCGATGAACTGGTGCGGTTTATCCGCAGTGAAGGCTTGGCATTTTCCTGTGCGTCCCTGCGCGCCGATTCGATTACGCCGACGCTTGTCAGGGGACTGGCCGAAAGCGGTCAAAAGACGATTACACTGGCACCGGAAGCGGGCAGCGTTCGCATGCGGCAAGTTATCAACAAGGGAATAACGGAAGAACACCTCATGACGTCCATCGATTTGGCGACTGCCGCCGGTATTCGTCACGTCCGGCTGTATATCATGATCGGGCTGCCGCTGGAAGCGGATGAAGATATTCTGGGAATCATCGAAATGACACGGCACGTGCAGCTGCATATGGCGTCTATCGGCAACCGCGGCAAGATTACGCTGAGCATTAATCCTTTCATACCGAAGCCTTGTACGCCTTTCCAATGGATGGCCATGACTGATAAAAAAGTTGTGGAAAGACGACTGACGTATATCAAACAGGCATTTAAAAAGGACAGGCAGATTGAGATTCTTGATGAACCGTTGCGGCAGTGCTATATTCAAGGCGTCTTGTCGCGCGGTGATCGTCGTGTCGGCGAGCTCCTGGTATTGGCGCATCGGTACGGCGGCGTTAAAGGCTGGAAGCGGGCGGCGAAAGAGCTTCATTTCGATGCGGACGCCTTTGTCTGTAAAGCGCGGCGTCCCGGCGAGATTCTGCCGTGGTCCGTTCTCGATATGGGACTTGCCGACAACTATTTGGAACAGGAACTGACCCGCTCGGCGCAAGGCGTTTATACGCGGCCCTGCTTTGCCGGCTGCCGGCGGTGTCATGTTTGCGGAGCGGCGCATGAGCATTGAATGGATTGAAAGAGACGGACTGGCTTGGGAACGGAGCGGACTGCTTGCTGCAGCCGGCCTTTGCCACGGTGTCATGAGCCGCAAAGGCGGCGTCAGCAAAGCTCCCTATGACAGCCTTAATCTCTCTTTTGACGTCGGCGACAGTCCGCTGGCTGTCTTGGAAAATCGCCGCCGCTTCTGTCGGTGTACCGGCTGCGATCTGAGACGGTTGACAACGGTACGGCAGGCGCATGGTGATCATGTCGTCTCTGTCGGCCGGTCTGAGATCGGCAACGGCGCCGGCGGCTATGCCGCCGGGTTGGTTCACGCCGATGCGCTGATCACCGCACTTCGGGACGTGCCGCTTTTAGTGACGGCTGCCGATTGCCTGCCCGTCATCCTGTATGATCCGATACGGCGCGTTACGGCTGCCATTCATATCGGCTGGCAGGGAACGGTCGGCAAGTTGGCGCTGAAGACGCTGTTGGCGATGGAACTTGCTTACGGATCGTCGCCGCAGGATATGTTGGCCTATATCGGGCCTTTTGCCGGCGCCGCACATTTCGCGGTGAGTCGCACGATTGCGGCTGCCGTCGCCGCGTTGGGAACGGCATACGGACAGACCGTCGTCAAAGAGGGTGGACAGTACTTTCTTGACTTGCAGCGAGCCAATTACTTGCTCCTGTTGGAGGGAGGCGTACGGGCGGCTTGCATAGAAGTTTCAGCGAGCAGTACCTATGAAGCGGCGGAACGGTTTTATTCGTATCGCCGTGACTGTGGCAGGACCGGCAGATTCGGAATCTTTTCCGTGTTAAAAAGCGCGAAACAGGACTTTTTTTGAAAAATTACTAGCATTTATATAGGTAAATATATATAATGAATACGTATAGGTAATTAAACTCCATGACGGGGGGATTTTGGTTGATCAGTGAAAATATACGAACGATAAGGGAGAGAATCGAAGCGGCCGCCGCCAGGTCCGGCAGGACAGATCCCGTTACCTTGGTTGCCGTGACGAAGAACCATCCTGTTGATGCCGTACGGGAGGCGGCCGCTGCCGGGATTACCGATGTCGGTGAAAATCGGGTTCAGGAAGCGCAGGAAAAGATGGCAGCCTTTCCCGACAGCGGTCTCCGGTGGCATTTGATCGGTCATTTGCAGACGAACAAGGTAAAGCACGCCGTCGGCGTTTTTGCGCTTATTCATTCTGTTGATTCCCGGCATTTGCTGGAAGCTGTTGAACGGGAGGCGGCGAAACGAAACGTCATACAGCCGATTCTGCTGCAAGTCAATGTAGCGCGTGAAGAGAGTAAATTCGGCATGACTGTCGAAGACTTTCCGTCTTTTTGCGAGTATGCCGCCAAGTTAGCTCACGTTCGGGTCGAAGGATTGATGTGTATTGCTCCTGAGTTCGAAAACGTAGAAGAGGTGCGCCCCATCTTTCGCATTGCTCATGCCCTGTATGAAGAGATGAAATCAACCTTTCCTGATGGTCAAGTCCGCTACGTATCTATGGGCATGACACATGATTTTGAAATAGCAATCGAAGAAGGTGCCAATATAGTGCGTGTCGGAACGGCTATATTCGGACCGCGTAATTATTGAGGAGGATTTAGCCATGGGAGTAAAGAATTTGTGGAATAAGCTGGTAGGCAACATCGGCGGGTTTGAGGAAGACGACGAATTTGAAACGGACGAACAGGAATTTGCCGAAGCTGAAGAGGAACAGGCCGCACCGCGGCATAATGTCGCGCCGCCGCGCCGCCCGGCATTGGGCGCTGCGCAGCCTGAGCGACCGATGAAGATGATGATCGTTGAACCGGAAACGTTTGATGATTCACAGAGCATTGCCGATTATCTCCGTGACCGCAAGCCGGTTGTCATCAATTTTGAATCGACCGATGCCGATGTATCCAAGCGTGTCGTTGATTTTATCAGCGGCGCCACGTATGCTTTGGACGGCAACATTCAAAAAGTGGGAAAAGATATTTTCCTTTGCGTTCCCAGCAATGTGACCGTTGATCGCAATAAGCGGGATTATGCGGATTTTACCCAGCTTGCCTGGAAGAATACGGCTCCTTCCGACAATCTCAACGAACACTGAGGAGTGCGGTGTGAAAAACAGAGAACAGATTATCCGCTATTATCAGGGCGGCGATAACGGTGAATTGGCGGCGCGGCTGATTGATTTGGCCGATAACGCGGCGAAAGGCCGTCCGTATGCGGTGAGCGGATTTGTTTCTCCGGGCGCCGTGCAGATTGGCGAGACGATCGAGTCCCATGCCGCTTCGTTGAGGCTGCGGACGAGCGGCGGGTATGAAGGCGCCGAACGCGTCAGACTTGCTTTTGTCCGTCGTGATTATGACGGCCCCGTCGATTTTTCCATTACCGCCTGTCGTGTGACCTGGGATGCCCGTTACCGGCTTCTCGGTCATCGCGACGTGTTGGGGGCACTCATGGGATTGGGCGTCGACAGAAATCGCTTCGGTGATATCCTCATGCGGGAAGACGGCGCCGTTATCCTGGCGGAAACATCGTTGCTGCCGTATTTGCAACAATCTTTTACAAAGATTGCCATGGTTTCCGTTGCCGTGGAAGAAACGGCCCTGACGGAAATTGCGCCGCAGGCGGAGAAAATAAAAGAAATAAAGACGACTGTCGCGTCGCTCCGTCTTGATGCCGTGGCCTCATCCGGTTTTGGACTTTCCCGGACCAAAGCGGCGGAAGCGATCAAAGGGGAACGCGTTCAGGTCAATTGGCAACCCGTCAAGAGTCCGTCCCGCGATGTAAAGGTCGGCGATATGATTTCGCTGCGCGGCAAGGGGCGGATGGAAATCGCGGCCATTACCGGTACGTCGCGTAAAGGCCGCATCGGCGTGTTGTTGAAACGATACCTGTAATCGTGTATAATAAAGCGATATACCGGTTTTGAAAGGAGTTTTCTATATGCTGACACCAATGGATATACACAATAAAGAGTTCAAAAAGGGGATGCGCGGTTATAATACGGAAGACGTTGATTCTTTTTTGGACGGATTGGCCGCGGATTATGAAAAAGTATATCGTGAATACAGTGAATTAAAAGATCGTTGCGAAAAAATACAGGATAAACTGGCACAGTACGAAAAAATCGAAGCGACGATGAACAGTACCCTGATGTTGGCGCAGGAAACAGCTGAAAATGTCAAGGTTTCCGCTCGCAAAGAAGCGGATCTGATCATTCAGGAAGCGGAAAACCAGAAGAAGCAAATGCTCAGTGAAACTTCGCTGAACATGTCGACGGCACAGCAGGATATGGATAAGCTGAAAGCGCAGACTAATGCGTTTCGCGCCAAGTGCCGCGCTCTTCTTACGAGCCAACTCCGCCTGCTTGATGATATGGCTTTGGATGAGGCGAACGATGCCGGTGCGGCGGAACCTGTGGAGCTTGCAGAAAATAAGCAAGAGTGATCGGGAAAGTAAATAATGAGGTGGAAGATATGCTCTCTTTCGGGATATGATACTGTTGTCGCCGTCAGAGAGTATATTTAATTTGCTGGAGGACATGATGAAACGTACCTTAGGACTATTGCTTATGCTGACGGCAGCCGTGACTTTTTCCGCCGGCGCTTACAATCCTTATGCGCCAAATCCCTTTGACACGATGGATCGAAGCAGTTGGGAATTTGTTTATTTGGAAGCTTTGACGGAAAAAGGCCTGACTGGCGTCGACAAGAGCCGGTTCTCACCGGACTATTCGCTGACTCGTTACGAGATGGCGCAGATGGTGGAGACGGCCTGGCGGAACCGGCAGCTGGCGGCGACGGCCGATCAGGAAAAAATAACGAAACTGCGGCAGGCATTCCGTCGCGAATTGCCGGAACGTGCAGATGACGATGATACCGGGAAAGATGCTAAAACGTATGATTGGCGTTCAGGAGAGATACGATGACCGATCAATATCCAGATATCAGGCTGGTGGCGATTGATTTAGACGATACGCTGCTCCGTGACGATCACACCGTTTCCGCGCGGACACTGCGCGTGCTTGAAGCGGTCCGAGCCAAAGGGATTCATGTCGTTATTGCGACGGGCCGCATGTATGCGACTGCCGCTCCCTATGCCAGATTACTCCGGTTGGGAAACGTGCCGCTGATGCTTTTTTCGGGGTCCCTGATCCAGCGCGCTGAATCGAAAGAGATTCTATATCAAAAGGCGATCCCTAGGGACGCGGCACGGCGGCTCCTGCAGTTGGCGAAGAAAAGAAATTGGACGATGCAGTCGTATATTCATGACGTTCTGCGTGTTGCGGCATATACGGACGCGGTGCGGGATTACGAACGGTCGACGGGAGCGGCGGCAGTAGTTTGCGGCGATGATTTCTATGAACCTGTCGGGGATCCGGACAAGCTTCTTTCCTTCGGCACGCCGGAAGAATTAGCGGCAGAAACGGAAGAAATTAAAGCGACGATGGGAAACAGCTTCAACTTGATGCGTTCCAAGCCAACTTATTTGGAAATCGTTTCCCCCGGCGTCTCTAAAGGGGACGGCTTGCAAAAACTTTGCCGTCTCTACAACATCCCGTTAGCCGGCACCATGGCTTTCGGGAATTCACAGAACGATTTGGCAATGCTCCGTGCCGCCGGTTTTTCCGTTGCCGTCGCCAATGGCGATGATAATGTGCGGGCTGCGGCAATGTACGTTACGGTTTCCAATAATGAAGACGGCGTGGCGGCGGCGTTGGAAAGATTTATTCTTTAAGGGGGAGATGGAATGGATACGTTTCATTTAATTATCGTGACGGGCATGTCCGGCGCCGGTAAAAGCCAGGCTGTGCAGGCGTTGGAAGATATGGGATATTTTTGTATCGACAACATACCGCCCGTATTGATTCCTAAATTTGCCGAGCTTTGCATTAAAGGCGGTGAACGGGTTCGGCACGTCGCGTTGATTGCCGATATTCGTGGCGGCGAATTTTTTGATGCCATGACCCAGTCTTTGCATGAATTGGAGGAACAGTGTGTTTCCTATGAAATCCTTTTCATGGAGGCGTCGGACCGGACGCTGATCAACCGCTATAAAGAGACGCGGCGCATGCATCCGCTGGCGCCGCACGGACGTATCAGTCAAGGCATTGCGGCGGAACGGGCGCGCCTTGCCGACTTGCGCCGTCATGCAAACTTCGTCATCGACACGACCGATATGAAGCCAAAAAAGCTGAAAGATATATTGATCAAAAAGTATGCTCTCAATACGACCAAGAAAAGTCTTGCCGTTACCGTCGTTTCTTTCGGGTTTAAACATGGAATGCCTCTCGATGCCGATATCGTCGAAGATGTCCGCTTTCTGCCGAATCCGTTTTATGTCGAAGAATATCGGCACAAATCGGGACGCGTGCCGGCTGTACGGAATTATGTCGAAAGCTTCCCCGTTACGGAGACGTATAAAGAAAAGTGGTTCGGCATGATCGATTTTCTTTTGCCGAATTACGAAAGAGAAGGCAAGAGCCAGCTCGTCATTGCCGTCGGATGTACAGGCGGCATGCATCGTAGCGTCTGCATTGCCGAAGCCCTGTATAAGCATTTGAAGGAGTGCGGCGTCGACGTCAATATTGAGCATCGCGATCTGAATAAGAACGAAGTTGAAGAAGATGCGCCGGGGTATGAAGGAGAATAACGGAGGAAAACGGAATGCGATTGTTTAAATGGCTCCATCCGGGACTGCATGTAAAACGGTGGCTTTTTCTTTTCGGTCTCGGCATGATGGCAACGAGTTTCGGTTTGGTGCTGACCTTTAATTACCAATGGCTCGGCGCCGTTGAGGAATGGACTTTCCGCATGTTGTATGAGGCGACGGGCCATTACAATTATACGGTGCTGGCAAGTCTCGGCGTCGCGATCATCCTTTGCGGCATGGCGATCATGGCCTGGTCTACGCGCCGCCTGATCCGGACGATGATCGGTGTCGTCTTGCCGACGGAATCCGGCAATCTCAGTGAATTGATTCTTTCCAATATGAAACTGACGAAGGGACCGAAGGTCGTCGTTATCGGCGGCGGCACCGGTCTTTCCGTCATGCTCAGAGGCCTGAAAAACAAGACGTATAATCTGACTGCCGTCGTTACAGTCGCCGACGACGGCGGTTCATCAGGCAGGATTCGCGAAGAATTGGATATCATTGCGCCCGGTGATCTGCGTAACTGCTTGGTCGCGATGGCTGATAAAGAAGGGCTCATGGAGAAATTATTCGCCCATCGTTTCGGCGGATCGGGAGAATTGACGGGACACAGTTTCGGGAATCTTTTCATCGCCGCCTTGATTGAAGTTCTCGGCGATGTGGAAGGCGCTATGAATGCGACCAGCAAGGTACTCAAGGTGCGCGGTAAAGTAGTGCCGTCTTCAATGGACAATATTCTGTTGACGGCAGAAATGACAGACGGGACGGTCGTGCAGGGCGAGTCGCAAATTCCGGCGGCGCGTAATAAAATCAAACGGGTTTTTATCACGCCGGAACGACCTCGTGCCGTTCAGTCGGCAGTTGACGCCATTCGCGATGCCGAGGCTATTGTCCTTGGACCGGGAAGCTTGTACACCAGTATTATGCCGAACCTTCTGGTTCCGGATATTGCCGCTGCCGTGCGCGAAAGCAAGGCGAAAAAAATTTATATTTGCAATGTCATGACACAGCCGGGAGAAACGGACGGATATAGCGTTTCCGATCATGTTAGGGCGATCAACAAGCATGCCGGCGCCGAGATTATCGATTTCGTTCTGGCGAATGACGGTGATATCGATACGGCAATACTGCAAAAATATGCGGCCTTGGGAGCGCAGCCTGTGCGGATAGACAGGAAGGAAGCGGGAGAAAGTGGTGCCGTCATCATTCGCGCTGATCTGGTCGACAAGGAGAAGGGCGTTATTCACGATACGAAACGGTTGGCTGATGTGTTGTTTGATCTGATCAATGCTGTACGTACCGATTTGTCGCCGGAAATTCTGCACTATTATTTAAAGCGCTACGCCATAAAACGATAGTAAGGGGGCGTAATGATGTCTTTTGCAGAAGATGTGAAAAATGAAATTGCCCATTATGCGGCGGAAGATGCTGAATGCCGCAAGGCGGAAATGGCGGCGTTGTTCTGCATGGGCGGCTCTTTGCTGTCGGGAAAGGACGGTCATGTCGGCATCGAATTCAGCACGGCGAATAATGCCGTGGCGAGAAAGACCTTGTCCATGTGGAGAGAGTCTTTTTCCTTGCGTCCCGAAGTGCGTGTACGCCAGGGGCTGAAATTGCGGAAAAAAAATTATTACATCGTCCGCGTTCACCCATCCGCTGAAGGAACGGCAGCGTTGCGGGCACTCTCCCTTTATCCGCAACTGACGTCATTTGCAACGCTGAATCTCAAAAAGAGCGGCTGCAGTCGTGCTTTTTTGCGCGGTGCGTTTATGGGCGGCGGTTCCGTCAATCAGCCGAAAGTTGATTACCATTTGGAACTGATGACGAAGCATCTCTCGTTTGCCGAACGCCTTTTAAAGATCATGAAGCGGTTTCATTTACCGGCAAAGATGACGGACAGAAAGGGAGAGTATTTAGTATATATCAAAGAAGGAGACGGCGTTTCCGATTTTCTTCACTATATCGGCGCCAATCAGGCGTATTTGAAATTCGAGAGTGTGCGCGTTATGAAAAATATGCGAAATAATATCAATCGCGTCGTCAATTGCGAGACTGCGAACTTGCAGAAAGTGGTAAATGCTGCCGTTCAGCAGCGCGATGATATTCGCAGGATACAGGCGTCCGGCCGCTTCGGAGATTTGCCGTCGCGTTTGCAGGAGACGGCAGAGTTACGGCTGAGAAATCCGGAGGCCTCTCTCGGTGATTTGGCAGTCCTTTCGGGGGTGACAAAATCCGGGTTGGCTCACCGGTTTAAAAAATTATCGGAAATTGCGAAACATTTGGAAGGATAAGAAATGATACATGTATATGCATGTTGTAAACATCTGATTTGTGTGTTGGCCATGTTGTCGGGAGTGACGCTGGCATCTGCATTCGAACCGGGCCTGAACACGCCGGAAGTCATGCAGAAAATCGTTACGGCTGCAATGACGCCGCTGGCTGTTTCCGTTCCCGCCGATAAGGGCACCTTGCTTTTTTCCGACAGCCCGGAATATGCGGAGCAGAGCGGTATCCTATACGGCGATGAGGTTTCCGGCTCAGTTCGCGTCTATTTCTATCACGTTAATGAAAGCAGCGGAGTTAAAAAAATCGTCGTTGTCGGAGAAAACCGCGGCGATCATGATGTTCGCGCTGTCGTCACTAAATATCAATATTCCAAACCCAGCGCATCGTATTATCATGTCGGCAAAGATCTTTCAACTGCTTACTATGAAGGAACCAGCGGTGTCCGTGCCGTTATGGTGCCGGCGCATGGCGCGGCGATATTGGGCGACCGTCTCGATAACGTGCGGATCTGGTCGGGTCAACTCTTTTCCGGCATTGTCGATTTGGAACTGGAGTCGCCGCTAGTCATTTCAACGGTGATGCTTCCGGCTGACGCTGACACACTGTCTTACCTGAAGCGGGCAGTCGTTCTGCCCAGTGACGCGGCGAAACTTCGCGGTACCTTTACCGGAAAAGATCGGGCGCTGCATCTGCTCGCCCCGTACAGGCCGAAGGAGGGAATCGGCTATATAAAAATTGGCGATGGCGCAGAAGATGCGTTTCTTCAGGGAACCGACGTACTTGACCGGCGGCGCTCCGAAGATACGGGGAACTACGGTGTCGATTATACGATTCAGGCCGCGACGAAAGGAAGCGGTCTCATTCATCTCTATTTTAATACGCAAGGCGGCGAATATTCCGGCGTTGTCGAAGTGCGCCGCCGCGATAAAGCGGGCAGGGAACTGACGAAAATCGTTGAATTGCCGCGCCAGGGGGACAGCATGGGCTATGACAATGCCTATGCTATGGAATATGTCGACTCGTTTCCGGCGGGTACGGAAACAACGCTGCATATTATGCCGCCCGGTGCAGCTAATTTGCCGGTCAGATTTATTTTTGTGCCTGATGGCACGGTGCGGCAGATCATTAAGGATGTAAAAGAAGAAGAGGCGCAGGGCCAAGGGCAGGAAACTACGCAGCCACCGAAAACGTCGGAGGATAAAAAGAATGCGGCGGCGTCAGGCTGGCAGACGATCAATTTACGAGAACGCCTCGGCCTGTAAGTCACTGCAGCCGGTTTATCCCTGGGCGCCGGAATCGGCGGTTTGTGCGCGGCGTAGAAAAGGGCGAGTTGATGACTGAAAAACATCCCTTCATTTTTTGAAAATGAAGGGATGTTTTTTATGGTTCATTATTGATCATCAGCTGACGGCGCCGTACCAAACCATTTTTGATAGAGTTTGGCATATGTCCCGTCTTTTTTCAGTTCTTGCAGGGCCTTATTGACTTTGTCCCGTAACTCCGGTTTATCTTTGCTGACAGCCATGGCGACACCGCGACCTTTAATCGGTTCACCGACGATCTTCAATTTGGCGCTGCCCCCTTGATTCAAGTAATACATGGCGACGGCGCTGTCAATGGATACGGCGTCACAGGTTCCGGCTTCAAGCTCCATCCAGCCCTGGCTGTTGGTGTCGAACTGCTTCAATGTGGCTCCGTGCTCGGCGGCATGATCGCCTGCCTTTGAGGCCACTTGTGCACCGACGGTCTTGCCGGCAAGGGAATCGAAGCCGGTAATATCCGTATTGTCATTACGTACGACGACGCTGTAGCCGCCGTGGAAGTAAACATCTGTAAAGTCGACTTGCTTCTTCCGTTCGTCAGTAGCATCCATGCCGGCGGCGATTAAATCGATCTGGCCGCTGCGCAGCGCCGGAATCAAGGCGTCGAAACCGAGATTTTTGACTTCCATCTTGTAGCCGATTTTGTCGCAAATAGCTTGCGTCAGATCAATATCAAAGCCGATATCTTTTTCATTTTCCGTAAATTCAAAGGGCGGGAATGTCGGTTCCGTACCGACGATGATCGTCTTGGTGTCCTTAGCGGCATCTGTTGATTTATTCGTGTCGGAAGTGCCGCAGCCGGCGAGAAGTGTGACGGCTGCCAGGGAAGCAACTAACATGGAAACGTATTTCTTTTTCATTGATAAATCCTCCTTAATCTAATTCAGCTAATGTTTTGATGATCTGCACATGAGGCCACGAAGCGAAGGCTTCGGCGCCGGTAACGCCTGTCAGTACGGCGGTAAAGTCTACTTGACCGTTTTTTGCCGTTTCGGCGTCAATGAGACTGTCTCCGATATAGAGAATCTCCTTATTCCGCAATGAATAGCGTTCTTTGATCTGATTCAAGCCTTGCGGAGATGGCTTGGCCTCGCTTACATCTTCCATACCGATGACGCAATCAATCAGGTTGGTGATATTGTCTTTCTGGAGCGTTTGATTGATACGCGCACGCGTTTTGGTAGAGACGATACCGATCAATACCTGCTTCTGCTTCAGGCGTCGCAAGCAGGGGATCGTTTCGGCGTATAAGCGAGTATTTGCTGTCATGTACTTATCGGAATAGCGGCGACGATAAAACTCGATGAGTTCATGAATCCTGCTGCTGTTCGTTTCTCCCGTCAGAATGGCCGTCGAATCGTACATCGTTTTGCCGATTGTGGCACGAATACGGTCTTTGCTCACCGGCGGATACCCTTCGTCGGCAAGCAGCATTTCGAAACACATGACGATGCCTTTTTCGGAATCGGCAAGGGTGTAGTCAAAGTCGAATACGTAAGCTTTATACATTTACGGGTTCTGCGGTTCTTTGCCGAACCATTTCATGTAAATCTTGGCATATGTTCCGTCGGCTTTCAAATCGGCAATCGCTTTGTTCACCTTTTCCAGCAGTTCGGGATGGTCTTTGCTGATTGCCAACCCCATACCCTCGGCCATGATTGGTTCGCCGACGATCTTCAGGTCATTGCTGCCGCCTTGTTTCAAATAATAAAGGGCGACAGAGTTATTGATGACGACGGCATCACAAGTACCGCCGGCCAGTTCCATCCAGCCTTGGCTGTTGGAGTCGAACTGTTTTACAGTGGCTCCCTTTTCCTGTGCATAATCAACCCCCTTGGTGCCGACTTGGGAGCCTACGGTACGGCCTGACAGATCATTAAAACCGTGAATATCCGTATTGTCTTTGCGAACGACTACGACATAACCGCCTTGGAAATACGGCGCCGTGAAAGAAACCTGTTTTTCCCGTTCCGGTGTGACATCCATACCGGAAGCGATCATATCGATCTGCCCGCTGCGCAGAGCCGGAATCAGGGCATCAAAGCCCATGCTTTTTACTTCCGCCTTCATGCCGATTTTCTCGGCAATGGCTTGAGAAAAATCAATATCGAAGCCCACATATTTGTCGTTTTCCGTAAATTCAAAAGGCGGGAATGTCGGCTCCAACCCGACGATAAGCGTGTTTTTTTCTTTATCTGCTGTTTTCTGATTATCTGAAGAACCGCAGCCCGATAAAGCTGTAACGGCGGCAAGCGATAATGCTGCTAAAGCCAATACTTTTTTGTTCATCATGCATCTCCTTTTTTTTAGGATAAATAACTTGTAAACTTTTTATAATTATACATACTTTTTTTTGTAAATACAAGAGGAAATTGCGATAATATGGAGAAAATTTATACTGTGTACACATGGAAATAAAAAAGGATAATTATAAATCATAATATATAAAGAACGGTTATTGTAGATTTGTCAAAGATATGTCGTACATTAGGGTGAAAAAGAACGCGGGACCCAGTATGTAAGGCTGGATGGGCCGCTGAGTGCGATACCGTAGCGGTGCGGTTGTGCTCCAAAGTGCGTGTCATCCGGGACCATTGGTGAAGGCCGTTTCGATATCGATATGCATTGCCTCTAAAAAGGGGCTA